>JAAHIC010000265.1 GCA_010671965.1 Leptolyngbya sp. SIO4C5 | reverse complement strand
GACCACCACGCTTCAAACAGCGCACCTCGGGGTCGTCGCCGTAGAGGGCGAGCACGCCGTCGCGAGGGACGGTTCGGGCGAATCAAACTGCTCACCCCAGCTGGCCCCGACGACGTGATAGCCCGACTCGTCTGACCCCGTGACGAAGTTCTGCAGCCCCACAGCCGTCTGATCCACCAGCCGCAGAAACTTAGGCGCTAGAGATTTGGCCCCGGCCTGGATGTATTTGTCTGACAGACCAGGAGAAATATAGCCCAGGGGTAGGGATTGGCTAGCCCACTGCTTTTGGCTGGTTTCATCGGGGACTTCTAGCGTCAGCAGCGTGGCCGCGTCGTAGTCAGCCGCCAGCTTGGTCAGCTCATTTTGCAGCTTCACCTCGTTCACGTCCTGGTCGCCGCGAATACTCACCAGCACTAAAACCTGGGTGCCGTTGTCATAGCCCGCCTGATACAGCACGTTTTTGACAATCTGCGTCGGTGAGCACTTGAGGAACTTAGCCAGCGACTCGATGGTGGGGGTATTGGGGGTGTCTAGCTTTTCGTAACTGTCGAAGGAGGAAGCGACGGCATCGGCGGGTTGGGAAACCGCTTTCTCCACGTTGGCGGCATACTGGCCGTCCTCGGTGTAGAGCACTTCATCTTCCCCCGCTTCAGCCAGCACCATAAACTCATGGGAACCGGCAGAGCCGCCGATCGCGCCAGCATCGGCTTCCACCGCCCGAAAAGCCAGCCCGCAGCGGCGCAAAATATTGCTGTAGGCCGTATACATGTCCTGATAGGTCTGTTTGAGGCTCTCCGTGTCGGGGTGGAAAGAGTAGCCATCTTTCATGATGAACTCGCGCCCCCGCATCAGGCCAAAGCGGGGCCGGATCTCGTCGCGAAACTTAGTTTGAATCTGATAGAGATGGAGCGGTAGCTGGCGATAGGAGCGAATCATATCGCGGGCGATCGCTGTAATCACTTCTTCATGGGTTGGCCCCAGTCCCAGAAGCTGCTCCCGCCGATCAATCAGGGAGAACATGATGCCTTCTGCCTTGGTGTAGGTTTCCCAGCGGCCCGATTCTTGCCAGAGGTCAGCCGGTTGTAGCTGGGGTAGCAGGCATTCCTGCGCCCCCGTGGCGTTCATCTCCTCGCGGACAATCTGAGAGACTTTGCCCAAAACCCGCCACAGCAGCGGCAAATAGGCATAGACGCCGCTGGTGATCCGCCGAAAGTAGCCGGCTCGGAGTAACAGCTTATGGCTAGGAATTTCTGCCTCAGCCGGATCTTCTCGCAGGGTCACAAAGAGCATCTGAGACAGTCGCATGGCGGCTTGCTTCTCCTAATATTTTCTGTCGCTTATCTTCAGTTAAGAATAAAACATTCGGGCAAAGAGAGAATATACAGCCTGCGGCAGCCCCTGCAGAGTCTAGCGCCAGCAGGTCGTTAAGTTAAATAGAGCCAAGGAACCTATATTAATTTTGCAAAGTCGCTAAAAACTACTAATATTCGGTAGCTTAGGGGCGATCGCCCGATTAAATAGATTTGCACACTGACATGATTTGGCAGCAGGTAATTAAAATTGCGTTTCCGCTTTCGCTGACTTTGGGAGGCTGGGCACTCACCTCGGCTACCGCCCCCACCCAGGCGCAACCGCTTCAAATCGCGCAGGCCCAGTCGGCTGAAGACTATGGGCGAGCCATGCGCATTGGCTATGCCGCCACCGCTCAGAGGGACTACCAGACGGCTCTGATTAACTTTCGGCGGGCACTGGCGGCTAGGCCGGGCGATCGCTACGCCATTGCCGCGATCGCTAACGTCCAATCTTATATTGACCAGGTACGAGCGATCGAGGCCAGAAACCGCCGCGTTGAAGAACTGCAAGATACGCTAGCAGAAGCCGTTGACGAGCAAGACTGGGTCTGTGCCGCTGCAACGATAGATGCCTTAGTGCCTCTGGTACCGCCAGATTCAATTGAGCGAGGTCGTTTAGTGGCTTATCGAGGAGAACTGACCGGCCTGCTAGAAGCCCGGGCCAGTCTGGAGAACTGGTCTACAGTTTGCTCAGCTAACGTTGCTACCGATTAGAGCTGAAGGATCATAGTTGTCACCCAAAAATCTTGTCTGTCAGCGATAAAGCAGCTCCACGCAAACGTTGCACTTCACCTGAGCATTTGTTACATTAGTTTACAAAGAAATAAAACTTCATAAGTACTGCCTTGCCGCTGACATAGCGCTGCGGGTAGCTGCATGGATAAGCTGATCGGTCAGTTCTGACAGGGGCGATAGGGCCGACCGCGTTTTAAGACTGCAAAGACGAGCCGCCGCCCCTGACCGCGCTTTGAGATTCCTGTAGCGTGCGTCACAGAAGTTCAAGCAAACCTGACACGGAGCCAATCGAGTCAACATGGAGGCTATCAAGCTACTACAACACTACGCCATCGGTAAGCGCGACTTCAGCTATTGGAATCTCCGTGAAACCTGGATCCTAAGGGCCGATCTAACCGGCATTATCCTGCGCCGCGCTGACTTATCCTGTGCTAGTTTGCAGCAGGCTAATCTGACTCTGGCCAATCTGTCTCATGCCAACCTCTGGCGAGCAAACCTAAAGCAGGCCGCTTTGCCTGGTGCTAATCTCTGTCAGGCGGTTTTAATTCGCAGTTGCTTAGAGTCTGCTAATTTGACTCAGGCTCACTTATCCCAGGCAGATTTGCGCTTGGCAAGCCTGGTAGGGGCACAGCTTCAGGGGGCTAACCTGCAAAATGCGAATCTTTGCTATGCCGATTTAACCGACGCTGATTTGCGGGGGGCTGATCTAGCTGGAGCCGACCTGACCGGAGCCTGCCTGAAAGGGGCGGTGGTTGAACGGTCTCAGCTAGAAGCTGCCACGCTGGAGCGGGTGAGCCTGTCAGAGGCTTCAATCCTAGAAACCGATGCCGAGCTGGCGAAAGCTTAGGTTTGCGAGGTTAGCAGTAAGCGAGTGCGCCATAGCTGTGCCCGGCAGATAAGCGGACTGTAATGTACGATAAGTTCCTTCTGTTCTAGAGAGGGTAGCCGCTTGGCTACGTCATATTTGGCGATCGCCGCTGCAATCGTACGGGCATCGGTTTTAGGTATGCCTTCACGAACAAGCTTCATCCAGTAGGCAATACCGATTTGTTTAATGTAGGCGTTTTGCTCTGAGCGATCGCCCGTGGAAAAAGTGGTGGGGGAAGTCTGTGCTAGCATTTGGGGCTTTGGGTTAGGGAACAAAAGTTTGTAAAAAATGAAATAGTGTCTCAATCGCAACGGGGACAACCGTATGAGGTAGTCCGGGCCTGTTTCAAACTACAAAGACGCTCCCTCAGCTCATCATAAGCCAAGGCGTTGGTCGTTACCTGAAAGCCCTCTCTTGGTTCAACCTGCAGTAGGCGTTCAATCACGATTTCTTCTTGCGTCGTTAGCGATTCACTTAGCAGAGCAGAAAGCAGGCTATAGCCGCTGCGAAAGGCAATGCACCCAAATTGAAAAGTTAGAGAGTTGGCTTTGAGGTTAGCCGCTAAGTGAATCTGAGGTCGCATAGATGCAATTACTGAACCGATAGTCTTACTATCTCGTTTTTCTCGAAATTTCTCCGTGACTCTACCCATACCGCCGACGTGATCTTCCTGGAGTCGGGGCGTGATGAAAGCTGCGATCGCTTGTGACCAAATTGGGCTGGCGGCTGTGACCGAGATTACAACAACAGTCAAAAAAGCAGCTTCAAAGTCTTGGTGATCATTCAGACAGCAGCGCTTCTTTGAAAAATCCAAATAATCAGGGCCGCAGTCTTAAAGTTTAGGTTTTGACTAAGCCAAAACTTTAAGCAGGTAGTTGCAGTCGGGCATGTTGACAACAGCAAACGAGCTATAGCTAAACTCACTTTGCTGACATTTTTCTGACTTTTTTCTAACAATACTATCAGTGCAAACACTGAATTATTAAAGAGTCGATGATAGCTGCAAACATATAGACAAAAAGCTATTACCGCTTGCTACTCTAAAAAAAGTGAAATCATGTCTAGTCAAAAAAATACTCCCTTATTTTGCTAGATACTTAGCCCCTGCAAAATCACTTTTACCGATATTACTTTTTGGAATTTTAGAAAGGTCGTCACTCTATGAAACATGTTCGACGTTCTCTTTTAGCTGTTGCTCTACTGCTAGCTGGGACAGGTGTTACGGTTGCGGCTCCCGCCCAAGCTGTCAGCCTCAACTTTGACGAGGGCTTTGCTGGGGCTGACGGCACTCGCATCACCAACCAGTGGCAAAATACGCACGGCGTCAGCTTTAGCACCAACAAATCTCACGGATTACTGCTCTATGACACAGCCTGCAAAGGCAAAGGGGGTGACAACGGCTATTCAGCTAACGGCTTTACCAATGTCTGCACAGGCGGCGATCGCGACTTAGCCACTGGCAAAGGCGCTTACAAGCAAGGCGGAAGCTGGTATGGTTACGACACGCCAGAACAGGGTAACGTCCTGATTATCCAAGAGAACAGCAGCAATACGCCGGACGACAATGGCAGCGGCGGCAAAGTGTTTATCGACTTTGACCTAGATAAGTTTGCCTCCGGTATTACCTTCGACAAGTTTGGCTTTGTGGATTTAGACGAGGCGATTATTCGCAATCAAAAGCTGAACTTCACTTTCGCCTACGCCGATGGCCGAGACGACTTCACGATTGATAACGACAACTACGAAACTTACGTGACTGACACTGTTTTATCAAAGCAGTGGGACTTCAACTCTAATACCCAAACTGGCAGAACAGGTGGAGCACTAGAAGGAGACAACTCCTTTAGAGAATTCACTTTTGACAACGGGAATGGAGACTTTGACGGCATTAAGCAAATCATCGTGAACTATCAGGGAGCCAGCGGCGCGATCGCTTCCTTTGACTATCAGGAAACCCAATCGCCGGAAGATCCCGCCTCTGTCCCCGAACCGGGCGCAGCGGCTGCCTTAGGACTCTTCGCACTCGGCACAGTGCGTACGCTCAAGCGGTGGGCGGCTCAGTAATCTGCGTCTTTAGGACTGCAGCCTGTTCTATTTGGGGTGTATCTACAAAATTAGTCAGCTTGTGACAGCCGAGTTTCTTCCAACGCAGAAGAAACTCGGCTGTGGCGTTCAACCCTGATAGTATCGAGTCAAAATTCGGATGACTTCGCCTTGGATGGGGGAGGGCAGCGGCGGACTCCACTCATAGACCTGAGAAAAGCCTTGCAGATAAAGCCGCATAATGACGCTTTCAACCCCGTCTGGAACGCCGCAGGCAAGCAGGCGAATCGGTTGGCGGTTGGCGGGAGAGGGCGCTGCCGTTTGCTGCAGCAGTTCTGGAATGGTCTGAACAGTTGGTATCATGATGAGTAATCAAATAAGTTTGCCCGCGATCGCCTTTCAGATGCGATCGCGTTTTTTTGTCCGTATCTACCGATGCTCGAACAAGCTGCAGTATAGATTAATTCTAGAGCATTTACTACCGTAGCGGTCTATTTTGAGACTTCTGCTGTCTTCAAAAGAGAATATGGCTTAGCCTGAATGCTAGCATCTGCCTACAATGCGGTATTTCAATGAGGCAGTGGTGATTGAGTGGCGGTTAGCGATTGTCATGGCTGAACGCAACATCAGCAATAAAGAGTTAGCTGCTGCCACAGGAATGAATCCTCGCTCCATTTCTCGTCTTAAAGTAAGAAGACGGTTTACCCGCATTGATGAAGCGACTTTGGATGCGCTTTGTGTTGCGCTGCGCTGTCAGCCTGGGGATTTGCTGGTGCATCAGACCGTAGACGAAGGGACTTAGCTCTGAGCGCTGCTGACGTTTTGCACGACAGGTAAATAAACCCGAAACGTGCTGCCTTCATCGATCTGAGACTCTACCTCGATGCGTCCCTGATGGGCTTTGATAATCCGAGATGAGAGGTGCAGCCCCAAACCGCTGCCTGCCCGCATGTGCTGTCCCTGGCGGAACCACTCAAAAAGCTCTTGCTGATCCTCTGCCGAAATGCCAGTGCCTGTATCCTGAATCACCGCAACGGCATACTTTTCTCGATCTATCTTGCCATCGCCATTCTTTAACTCAACGCGAATTGTAATTCCCCCTTCATCCGTAAACTTGATGGCATTGCCAATCAAATTCGTAATCACTCGCCGGATTTCTAGGCAGTCTCCCACAATCTTGCCATCCCAGTTAGCGGCTTGAGAACTGCTGGTTTGCAGCTCCAAATTAAGCCCTTTCTCTTCAATCAAAGGCCGCAGTTCTTCAACCACATCTCGAATCAAACCTTCAAAATCAAAGCGAGCAAACGTCATTGTTTTCTTACCCGCTTCGTGCCGATACACCTCCAGTAGCGTATTTACCATTTGCAGCAGATTTTGGTTGCTGCCAATAATGCCCTCGATCGCTTCCTGGGCAGTCGAGGCTACGTCGCCAAATGTGCCTCTTTGAAGCAGGGTCAACTTGCGCACGCCTTTGGTGGCAGCCGATCGCATGTTGACA
>JAAHIC010000264.1 GCA_010671965.1 Leptolyngbya sp. SIO4C5 | reverse complement strand
AGCGATCGGTGATGGTTTTGAAGTTGAAGTCACCGACGCTAGCGCCAATTGCCTGACCCAGAACAATTTCTAGGGCTGGAGCAATGGGCGTGATGTCAACATCAGGGGTCAAAAATCCCAGCTTGATAAAGTCTGCTGCCAGATTTTGATAGTCCTGATTGATTAAATGTACGACTGAATCTACCAGCGTCTCTTTGGTGTTCTGATTCAGCTGATCCATCATGCCGAAATCAATGTAGGCCATACGGCCATCTCGCAGGGCAAACAAGTTACCTGGGTGCGGATCGGCGTGGAAAAAACCAAACTCTAAAAGCTGCCGCAGCCCTGCTGTTACGCCCACTTCAATCAGCTGATCTTGATCCAGGTTGGCTTGCCGAATCCGCTCAGTATCTGTCAGCTTGATGCCGTCTATCCATTCCAGCGTCAAAACCCGGTGGCTGCTGTAGCGCCAGTAGATAGAGGGAACTTTGACTTTGGGATCGTTTTGAAAATTGGCCGCAAAGCGCTCGGCATTGCGCCCTTCATTTAGATAGTCAATCTCTTCAAACAGCTTGGTGCCAAACTCGTCCACAATTAGGGTCAGATCGTGGCCCAGGTTGAGCGGCAGAAAAGGGGCCAGCCAGCCAGCCCCCCAGCGCATTAGACAGAGATCGCAGGTAATTACAGGCAGTAGGTTAGGCCGCTGCACTTTGACGGCTACGTCTTCACCCGTATGCAATTTAGCCCGATAGACCTGACCCAAGCTGGCCGCAGCCACAGGCTGAGCCGAGATGGAGCTGTAGATTTCGCTGGGCAATCGGCCTAGCTCAACTTCAATAATGTGGTTGGCAATTTCGTTAGGGAAAGAGGGCAGGCTGTCCTGCAGGCGGGTCAGCTCATCCATGTAGTCCTGACGCAGCAGGTCGGGGCGAGTAGAAAGGGCTTGCCCCACTTTGATGTAAGTCGGACCTAAACGGGTGAGGACATCGCAGAGCTGCTGAGCCCGTTTGCGGCGATTGCGCTCAGCTTGCCCCAGCCATCGATCAAACTGCAGCCCCAGAAAGAAACCGCCTAAAAACCAGATAACGACTAAAGCTCTCCAGATGACTTGCCACGGACGGCGACGAAAATGACGGGCGATCGCCTGGGCATCATATCGTCTGGGCTGAGCAGGTTGAGACCGATTCACGCGCTCGTATGCCTCCTAAAGCTGCTAGGGACTTGCACTGTTAACTATGTTAAAGCAATCCCTAGACAAAAGCCTATCATTCTGGCTTTGAGCATTGAGTTTTGTCTTGGAAAAGGGTCTAGGGACTCAGCCTATAACCAAAAGGATTAAGCTGTTTTAACCATCTTCTTAATCATAGTATATAAAACTACAACAAACTCTGTCTCTAGCCAAAGGTAGGGAGCGGTGTCCACTGGGGAGCAGAGCATTCTGGCCAAGATTACAGCTAGAACCAAGAGACTTTAGTTTTTTTAATTGTTCCTATTTCAGTCACTAGGCATTTTGTTGGCCTGTAATTTTGACGCTAGCCAGCTCAGTAATATCTATTCGAGGGCAAAATAAACAGCTTCTTACTGGATTTTCTCCCCAAAAATACTGCAGCAAAGTAATAGAAAAGTGGACAACTTTCAAAAAACAAAAGATTGATTAAAGACTTTTGACAAATCTCCCAGCAGTTGTTTTTGCTGTTAGCTTGACTAATATCTGTACTATCAGGATGAAACTCAAGCAGGCGATGCTGTAAAAGTGCTTTTATATACCCGGCTGTAAAGCATTGCCGAGTCAAAAAGCTGCTTGAATGTAAGGCTCTCGTAGTATTTTTTAGAATCTCAAAGATTTTCCGAAGGCTAAAAAGACGCGATTGCGCTTGTCATAAGTAAATTAAATGCTTTATTCTTGTCAGAGTCTGACTAATTTCCCCAAAAGCAGTTTCAAAATGCTAGAGTGACCGCAGAGAATAAAAATTCGGTTGCAGCATTTGTTTTTAGTATTAACGGAATTTCACGTTTTTTCACTGACAGACAACTCTCCGAAATTTCCCCTCTACACATTCCTTAATTTTGGAGACAATCCATGTCAATTTACGTAGGCAACCTGTCTTACGACGTTACAGAAGCCGATCTAACCACCGTATTTGCTGAATACGGCTCAGTTAAGCGAGTTCAGCTTCCCACCGATCGCGAAACGGGCCGGATGCGCGGCTTTGGCTTCGTTGAGATGAGTGCTGAGTCTGAAGAAGCAGCCGCCATTGAAGCCCTTGATGGCGCTGAGTGGATGGGCCGCGACCTGAAAGTCAACAAGGCCAAGCCTCGCGAAAACCGGGGCGGTTCTGGTGGCGGTCGTCGTAACAACTTCTCACGCAACTACTAAACTGATCCATTGGCTTTAGCCTTTAGAGCTTAACAGAGTAGGGATTTAGCATAGCTGGATCCCTACTTTTGCTTTGTCAGCGGTTTGAGCCTAACGCTACCTTGAGGCTTAAGGCGTTAGACCTGCGGTTCAATTTTTGGCCTGGCTGGTTCTGGGTATGAATTAAAACCCGAGCAAGATGCTCGCACTAGTCTATCTGATGATAAGCGAGGGAGTGTGAGCGTCTCGCTCACGACTGGCAAACACTAGGTTCATCCCTTGATTCAGCAACGCCCGATTTTTCTATTGAGGCAAAAAGCTCATACTGCCGACATAGACTCTGCGATCGCGCCCCAGCTATGTCGGTAACGCCGCTGTGAGAGAATACGGTTTTACAGGAGAACTTATGGCTGCTACTTATATCCAAGACGAAGCCGCATTTGATGAGCTGCTGCAATCTGAATCGATCTTCGTTGTTGACTGCACTGCTTCCTGGTGCGGGCCTTGCAAGCTGATTGCGCCGCTCATGGATCAGCTCGCGGAAGCCTATGCCGGTCGGGCCAAAGTTTTCAAGCTAGATCTCGATGAAAACAAGCCTGTTGCCAAGCGATTTGGTATCCGCAGTATTCCTGCCGTTATGTTCTTCAAGCAGGGCGAACTGGCTGAAACTCTTGTAGGCGCAAAGCCCTATGAAGCATTCACTACTACCTTAGACAAGCATCTGAGCTAAGTCCTACGGCGATCGCGCGAGTTACGGAGCCAAGACATCAAAAGGTTAATCTGGCAGGGGAACCGTAGCCCATCTTCAAAGTTTGCACATACTGGGACACAAAGAAGGGCATAGGCTACAGCCTATGCCCTTCTTTGATGTATGGCCCTAGCCGCGATCGCCTAGTCGTCGATCCCCTCAATTCGATCTTCGACTTCTTGATACAGCTCCTGCAGCCGTTCAATATTTTCGTCGCTGGTTTCCCAATAGCCTCGACCATTGACTTCCAGCAGGGTAGACACCATCCGCCGGAACGAGTTGGGGTTGAGATCCATCAGCCGCTTACACATCTCCGCGTCCTGGATGAAGGTGGCATTGGTATCTTCGTAGACCCAGTTATCCACCGCATCGGCCGTGGCAGACCAGCCCATGGTGTTGACTAGTCGCTTTGAGAGTTCTCGCACGCCCTCATAGCCGTGACTCAGCATTCCCTCGTACCACTTGGGATTGAGCAGCTTGGTACGGGCATCGAGACGCACCGTTTCCGAGAGGGTGCGCACCTGGGCGTTAGCGGTGGTGGTGTCAGCGACGTAGGAGGCGGGCTTGGTGCCATCTCCCCGCAGCTTGGCAACTACCTTAGTTGGATCAGAGTCGAAGTAGTGGGATACGTCAGTCAGCGAAATTTCCGACGAGTCCAAATTTTGGAAGGTGACTTCGGCGGTCTTGAGGCTAGACTCAAATACCTCGCGGGACTGATCCATCATGCCGGGATTGTCGGAGTTGAAGGCGAAGGACTTGCGCTTCAGGTACATTTCCTGCAGTTCGCCCTCTTCTTCCCAGGAGCTGTTTTCCACAGCCAGGTTGATGTTAGAGGAGTAGGAGCCAGAGGCATTGGAGAAAACACGGGTCGCTGCCTGCCGCAGGGAGACCCCCATTTCTTCCGCCTGCTTGATGGCGTGCTTGCGCACAAAGTTCATCTCCAACGGCTCATCGGCTTCAGCCGCCATCTTGATCGCCTTGTCTAGCAGAGCCATCTGGTTAATGAACAGATCGCGGAAAACCCCAGAGCAGTTGATCACCACGTCAATCCGGGGTCGTCCCAGTTCTGCCAGCGGAATTAGCTCTAGCTTATTCACCCGGCCTAGGGCGTCAGGCACGGGCTTAGCACCCACAAACCAGAGAATCTGGGCTAGGGATTCGCCATAGGTCTTGATATTGTCCGTGCCCCAGAGAACGCTGGCAATAGTTTCAGGGTAAGCACCGCCATTGTCTTGGCGCTGTCGCTCTAGCAGGCGATCGACCACAATTTTGGCCGACTGTACCGCTGCGGTTGTCGGAATCGACTGGGGATCAAGGGCATGAATATTCTTGCCTGTGGGCAGCACGTCCGGGTTGCGAATGGGATCGCCGCCGGGGCCAGGGAGGACATATTCCCCTTCTAGAGCCTGCAGCAGTGCCCCCAGCTCATTGTCAGCGCAGACCTGCTCTAGGCAAAATTCCAGATACTCCATCAGCGGCTTCAGCGCCTCGGCATCTACCTGGGTATAGCCTGCTTCATGCAGCGCCTTCACCCAAGGCGCTTTGCGGCCAATATTGAGGAAGTTGAGCCGCGACACCATCGAGACGCGGCCTTCAGCGTCAATTTGCTCATGCACTAGGGCCGCGACGGCCTCGCGGACGCCATTGTTGATGTCATAGAGCAGTTGAACATCGTCGAGCAGACCGCGATCGCTGTTGCTGTAGATTTCATCAATGTCCCGACTGAGGCTCTCAGCAATTAGGCGCTGCAGGCTCTTGATGCCCTCTTCTTCCCGGTCGAGTCCGGCGATATTGACCAACGTGGCGATCGCTTCTTCGGCGCTAGGGGGCTTACCAATCACGTGCAGACCGCAGGGCAGCAGCCGCGATTCGATCTCCATCAGCTTGATATAGACTTTGCCCACCAGGTTGTCCCGCTGTTCGGTAGAGAGCGTGGCGGCATCTAGAACTGGCTCGTTCTCAGCCTGGGCTAGCTCAGCAATGTCTTTATCCAAGTTGCAGATTCGCGCCTGCTCCACAATGGCGTTGACGATTTGCACCGCCCGTCCGCCGTCTTTGAGGGTTTGGTAAGAGCCAATTAGCTCACTCAGCTCTTTCAGCCCTTTGTAAAGGCCCGCATTTTCGGCTGGCGGCGTCAGGTAGCTGATGGTTTCAGCGTAGCTGCGGCGCTTGGCAATGGTGGCCTCAGAGGGATTGTTGGCAGCGTAGTAGTAGAGATTGGGGATGTTGCCAATTAGGTTGTCGGGATAGCAGGCTCCGGACATACCCATCTGCTTACCGGGCATAAACTCCAGGGAGCCGTGGGTACCGAAGTGCAGCACCGCATCAGCTTGCCAGATTTGCTCCAGGTAGGTGTAGAAGGCGGCAAAACCGTGATGGGGACTGGCCGAGCGGGAGAACAGCAGCCGCATGGGATCGCCTTCGTAGCCAAAGGTAGGCTGCACGCCAATAAACAGATTGCCGAAAGCTTTACCGTAAATCAGCAGGTTTTGACCATCGGTGTTGAGGTGTCCCGGCGGGGGCCCCCAATTTTCCTCTAGGTTGACGGAATAGGGCGTGAAGCGCTCGTACTCCATCACCGACATGCGGTAGGCAATATTGAGTTCAGGGGAGGCATACTGGGCCTGAGCGTCGTGAATGACCTCCTGCATCAGGGCTTCCGCCGACTCCGGCATGTCCTCGATGTCATAGCCGTTCTGCTTCATGGCTTCCATCACCTTGTAGATGGAGCCAAACACGTCGAGGTAGGCAGCCGTTCCCACGTTGCCCTTATCCGGCGGAAAGCTGAAAACGGTAATCGCCAGCTTTTTATCCAGCTTGGGCTTGCGGCGCAGATTGGCCCACTTCATCGCTCGCTGGGCGATCGCCTCTACCCGGTCTTGCAGGGAGATAGCCCGCCCGGTCATGCCATCGCGACCAGACACCACAATCGGCTCAATCGCGCCGTCAAGTTCGGGGATCGCCATCTGCAGCGCTACCTGGATTGGGTGCAGCCCCAAATCGCTCTCTTCCCATTCCTCAGTGGTTTGGAAGACCAGCGGCAGAGCCACCATGTAGGGCCGATTCAGCTTTTTCAAAGCTTCGATCGCCTTGGGGTGATCCTGACGGGCCGGGCCGCCCACTAGGGCAAAACCTGTGAGCGACACTACCGAATCGACAATCGCTTTTTCTGGGTTGAGCGGATCGAAAAAGTAGGCTTCGACCGGCTTGGAAAAATCTAGGCCACCCGCGAACACAGGAATCACCCGCGCTCCCATGTATTCCAGCTCTTGCACCGTGGCCACGTAGTGGGCATCATCCCCGGTAACGAGGTGAGTACGCTGCAGTACCAAGCCTACACAGGGAGCCAGCGGATCTTTGAGATCCTCAGAAATATCACTGCGGGAGTTGAACCAGTTGAGATACTCTTTAATATCCTCAAACATGGTGGGAGCCAGCGGATGCCAGATGA
>JAAHIC010000263.1 GCA_010671965.1 Leptolyngbya sp. SIO4C5 | reverse complement strand
CTGTTGAGCTGTTTAGAACAACAGAACGCCTAAGTCATGGGTGTAGGGATATACCTCACCTAACGCCGCAATCCAGGCTTTGAGACATTTTTCGATCGCCTGCTGCACATGAAATCCGAAAATTTCGTCAGCAAACACAGTTTTATCCTGCATCCCTTCCAGTGCTTGCAAGTCCCTCGACGCTACTTTTAACAGCAGTTTGGCCTGATCCAGGTCGTTCATAGAGCACTCGCCCTTCTTCCAAAGCTCGCGTTGTGACATGGTTGCGGCTGCCTCGCCAGATGTCTACCTCGTCCCGGCTATACAGCACGATATCAGTCGGCACACCAAACTTAGCCAAAGCACGCCAAACCTTGGTCATTTCCATAATGCGGCTATGGCCAGGCCCAAACGGTTCTGATTGAATGATTAATAAATCAACGTCAGAATGAGAACCGGCTTCCCCTCTAGCCTGAGAGCCAAACAAAATGACTTGCTCAGGTTCAACCGCCTGCACAACTGCTGCTGCCATCCTTTGAATCAGATCGTCGGTCACTGTGGTCACTGTGGTCATTTCAGCTATGCCGAGGCACCTCCACAATCTCCGTAAACTCAAACTCATCCGGACTTTGCCGAATTAGCGGATACGTATCGCCGCCAATGCGCATCGCATCCGCCTGCACCTCATCCTTCGGCGAATTGTAAACCAGCACATATTCCCGTCCAATGCGGGGCAGCATTTCCTCCTCTACCTCACCGCGCCACTGAGTCTTACTCGCCATCGCTATGAGCTGATCCGCCAGTGCCGGCAATAGCTTCGCCACCTGCCGCCGATAAATCTCATCCAAACTGCCAAACGGCGAATCCATCATCAGCGGAAACGTGCTGCTATCAGGCCTCATCACCAGCTTATCCTAGCTCCACTGGCGAATGCGCTCCACCACGCTGCCAATAAATGACAGGCCCGGAATCTGGTTTTCTCCTGTCGAAGCCCCCACCAGCACCTCTTGCCCTCCCACCCGTTCCACCAGGTTTAGCTCGTCCTTGTCACTGATGCGGGGAATGTAGGCTTTGAAAGAGATTTCGCTGTATAGATGCCTCAGCGTCTCCTGAAGCTGCTGGCGAAAGAGGGCATCTTGATTTTGCTTTAGCTCCTTGAGGCCGATCGATCGCCTCTTGAGCCGCCTCTATGCGCTTTAGCGCCAGCTTTTGCTTACTCTGATTTTGACGGCGATCGCGCACCTGCTTGCGGAGCTGAGTAATTTCGGTGCTGAGTAGGCCAATGCGCTCTTGGTTTGCGCCTTTTTCCATAATCAGGCGCTCATTCGCAAAGGTCAGGCTATGCTCTCCGTAAAAGGGGCGGAAATTATAGAGTTTCAGGCCCAACAGCTTCATTGCACCGCTTCCTTCACAATCCGCAGAATATCGGCATTCACAAGCCCGCGATCGTTGCGATCGAGCCGGTCTTTTTCAATTTCTAAAACTTGGTGAATGATTTGCTTTACCTCTGGCGGAGCCGTGGCGATCGCGCTGCCTGGGTGTTCCCCGGTCAGACAGGCGGACGGATGCACTACCAAAACTTTCAGCGGCGTCATTGGCGGCCCCTGGTTTTGGAGCTGGCAGAGCAGGGCCGCATCGCTTTCTATTTGAGCCAATATCACTGCCGCCACACCTGGATAACGGGAGCGCTCGCCAGCGGCATGAGCGTGCAGGATGTCAGCTATCTAGCCCGTGTCAGCACCGCCGTTATCTACCAGCACTACGCAGGCCGCAGCCGTCAGATTATAGTCCCGAATTCTAAGGACTAAATTTGGCCTAAAAACCCCCAACTGTCACACACCTCAAACCCTGACTCTCTCGTTAAGGCCAAAAGCGGGAATTCCCGGTTTTGCGTTGAGTAGTTGCCCTCTTACGCAACAATTCAGCAGGTATCACGTGAGTACGCGGTCATCAGTAAACTATGTACTCGATTTGAACATCAAGGCCATTGAGCACAAATTTCCTTCATTGCTTGCGCAACATACATAACTGTGTCTTCTTTGGAGAAGCAAACGATACCTGATCTGAGTTTCGGCAACTTTTGGATAAAAGTTCCACGATCTAAAGCTGCTAAAGCATGGAGCATTTTTTGCCAGGTCGAAATGTCAGTATCCTGCCATTCAAAGGTTGCTAGAAAGCCTTGTAAGGCGCTGGCGCGGTAGTACTCGTCTTGAATATTGCGAGCGGCCTCCAGGGCCTCATCGAAGAGCGCTGCAGGTCCATGAGGGGCGAGGGCGCTCAGCGCGAGGGCGCGGTAGGACTCGTCTTGAATATTGCGAGCGGCCTCCAGGGCCTCATCGAAGAGCGCTGCAGGTCCATGAGGGGCGAGGGCGCTCAGCGCGCTGGCGCGGGAGTACTCGTCTTGAATATTGCGAGCGGCCTCCAGGGCCTCATCGAAGAGCGCTGCAGGTCCATGAGGGGCGAGGGCGCTCAGCGCGAGGGCGCGGGAGTACTCGTCTTGAATATTGCGAGCGGCCTCCAGGGCCTCATCGAAAAGCGCTGCAGGTCCATGAGGGGCGAGGGCGCTCAGCGCGCTGGCGCGGTAGTACTCGTGTTGAATATTGCGAGCGGCCTCCAGGGCCTCATCGAAGAGCGCTGCAGGTCCATGAGGGGCGAGGGCGCTCAGCGCGAGGGCGCGGGAGTACTCGTCTTGAATATTGCGAGCGGCCTCCAGGGCCTCATCGAAAAGCGCTGCAGGTAGATGAGGGGCGAGGGCGCTCAGCGCGCGGGCGCGGGAGTACTCGTCTTGAATATTGCGAGTGGCCTCCAGGGCCTCATCGAAAAGCGCTGCAGGTCCATGAGGGGCGAGGGCGCTCAGCGCGCGGGCGCGGGAGTACTCGTCTTGAATATTGCGAGCGGCCTCCAGGGCCTCATCGAAGAGCGCTGCAGGTAGATGAGGGGCAAGGGCGCTCAGCGCGCGGGCGCGGGAGGACTCGTCTTGAATATTGCGAGTGGCCTCCAGGGCCTCATCGAAGAGCGCTGCAGGTAGATGAGGGGCGAGGGCGCTCAGCGCGCGGGCGCGGGAGTACTCGTCTTGAATATTGCGAGCGGCCTCCAGGGCCTCATCGAAGAGCGCTGCAGGTAGATGAGGGGCGAGGTCGCTCAGCGCGAGGGCGCGGGAGAACTCGTCTTGAATATTGCGAGCGGCCTCCAGGGCCTCATCGAAGAGCGCTGCAGGTAGATGAGGGGCGAGGTCGCTCAGCGCGAGGGCGCGGGAGGACTCGTCTTGAATATTGCGAGCGGCCTCCAGGGCCTCATCGAAGAGCGCTGCAGGTAGATGGGCGGCGAGGGCGCTCAGCGCGCGGGCGCGGGAGGACTCGTCTTGAATATTGCGAGCGGCCTCCAGGGCCTCATCGAAGAGCGCTGCAGGTAGATGGGCGGCGAGGGCGCTCAGCGCGCGGGCGCGGGAGAACTCGTCTTGAATATTGCGAGCGGCCTCCAGGGCCTCATCGAAAAGCGCTGCAGGTCCATGAGGGGCGAGGTCGCTCAGCGCGAGGGCGCGGGAGGACTCGTGTTGAATATTGCGAGCGGCCTCCAGGGCCTCATCGAAGAGCGCTGCAGGTCCATGAGGGGCGAGGGCGCTCAGCGCGCTGGCGCGGTAGTACTCGTCTTGAATATTGCGAGCGGCCTCCAGGGCCTCATCGAAGAGCGCTGCAGGTCCATGAGGGGCGAGGGCGCTCAGCGCGCGGGCGCGGTAGTACTCGTCTTGAATATTGCGAGCGGCCTCCAGGGCCTCATCGAAGAGCGCTGCAGGTCCATGAGGGGCGAGGGCGCTCAGCGCGCGGGCGCGGTAGTACTCGTGTTGAATTTCCCTAGCTAGTGAAACAGCCTCTTTCCTAAGCGAATTCGGTAAAAAAGGTGAGATCGCTGCAATGCCGTCAGCTCTTTGGGAAGGCTCTTTAGCTTGGCGCACATAGGCTAAGCCCTGGGCTGGGGTCCAAAATTGCTTTTGCACGAAAGCGGCAATCAGCTCCGGTGGAATATTCTTGGCTAGGCTGTTGAGCGTCGTGGTGATCAGGGCATAGCGCCACTGCAAAACAATTGATTGCTTTGGCCGCTGCTCGTGCAGCCCGTCTGCTAGCTGCCAGGCCCTGGCGACATCAGTGACAAAGTTAGCGGTCTGTCCCAGCTTGTCACAGGCTTCGTACCAGCCATTTCGACCTTCTGGGGTCGTCTCCTGCAGCAGTTGATGGAGCAGCTCTGGCTGCTCAGCCTGCTCAAAGTGCCAGGCTAGATGAGCATGAATATAACCGTCATCAGGTAGTGTATGCCATTGCCCGTCTTTGGTTTGGGCACGATAGCGCTGAAGAAGCTGCTGGTGTGCTTGTGCTAGAGTCAGCCCTAAGCCTGGCAAATCTTCTGGATTTTTAGAATTTTTGGGTGCCCCCAGTAGCTTTATCGACAGATCATGCATCAAGTCATGCATTCGGTAAGTGCGCTTCCCTTCTGAAGTATCGCTACCTTCAAGTAAGAGTGCTTTGCTGCGCAAAGTCCGCAGTACTGCTCCCGCCTGCTTAGCATTGAGTTGCCACAGCATCGCTACCATCTGGGCTGAAACGCTAACATCCTCAGGCAACACACCCAACCAGGCAAACTGCCCGAGCTGTTCTGGTGTTAATCGCTTCAGGCTGAGATTGAAGCAGGCAGTTAGGCTATGGTGTCGCCGCTTGGCCTCATCTGGCTCTTCTCGTGAGGTATAGCGATCTAAGCTTTCAATTCGAGCAATCTCACCGCAAAGCTCTTCTAGCAGTTCTTCCCAGCTCACACCTTCCTCAATCTGAGCCGCTACCAACTCTAGCGCCAAGGGTAAGTATCCCACGGCACTAGCAATATCTGCCGCTCTTTCCTTTTGCTGAGCTGAGAGCGGTTTCGGTACAGCCCCTTCGAGTAGTGCGATCGCCTGTTTGGGCGACATCACACCCAACTCATAGCGAGTAGCTCCAGGTACCTTGGCCTCCCGAGTCGTGATCAACACGCAGCATCCAGCCTCCCCAACCCGAAAGGGCTCTGCATGGTCAGGATTCCAAACATCATCGACAACCAGCAGTACTTGCTTGTCGTAAAGTAGGGTGCGTAGATGTAGTGAAGCGGCTTCAGTCGTCGTGGGCTTATAGTCAAAATCGCCTAAAGCTTGAATCCAGCCGCTGAGCAATGGCAGTATATCTGGCTTCTGACCTAAGGTGGCCCACAGCACACCCTCTGCAAAGCGAGCTTTCACCTCATCATCGTGGGCTAGCGCTGAGGCCAAAACCGACTTGCCAATACCGCCCAAGCCATAAAGCGCACTGACGACTAACGTATTTTGCTCAACTAAAAGCTTTTCTTTGAGTTGCTGCTGCTGCTCAGGCCGTTGAACGAAAAATTGTGGGAGCGGTGGAGCTTGAAACGGAACGCCAGATCTCAAGCCATGCGAGCTACCCTGAGCAATATTGATAGGGCCAGAACTCTGACCGATACCAACGTTGCTATCTCCTCTTATGCGTTGCTCAATATTGTTTCGTTGGGTAGCAGAAGGTAGATCCTGCTGAATAGAAGGTTCAACATCGTTGAGCTTTAAACGTTTACGCGGTTGAGAGCGACTGAAACACTGCCGCAACCAACTGAATAATCGTCGTAGCCCAGCTTCAAGCCGCCGTAGACGCCTCACCTCTCAGCGTCTCCTCAACTTTGCTGAATGTTGAGATTACCGTCGGATTGACCAATCACGATATTGCGATCGCCCTTGACTGTCTGAGTGATATTGACTGCCTTGCTGACGGCTTCTGGATTCTCCTCCAAACTCTGCTGAATCTCGCTTGCCAAAGCCGGGTTCTCTTGCAAAAGCTTCTTCAACTGAGCTGAAAACACATCTCTAGCTTCAGCATCTTCTTTGTTTTCAGCTAGCTCTTCAGCAGAAACCTGAGCCAAACGCTTTGACTCAACACCAGGCCGCAGCTTGACCCAGATTTCTTTAGCCTTTTCCCAAGTTCCGGCTCCGAGCTTTGCTCCTAAAGCCTTGCCTGCTGATTCTGCAACCGGCTGACCCAGCTTCAACAAACTTGGTAGAAAGGGAGCCAGAAAAGCGGTCAAGGTTGTAGCGAGTTCCATAAGCTATGGCTAAAGCTGATTCTGCAATCTACCGACGCTAGAAAGTCTCATCTTTGAAGCACACCCTGAAAACTTTGTAACCGCTGACTAACTTCGTTTGAGAGGCACTGATTCTAAGCCTATAAGCTTAAGTTATGGATTCTGAGAGGCTAGAATGATGCCAGGAGGCGGACTTGAACCGCCGACACGAGGATTTTCAGTCCTCTGCTCTACCGACTGAGCTATCCCGGCTAAAAGTGGCTGAAAGCTTGCTCCAGCGCTTAAATAACTTAGCAAACTTTTGGAACCCTTAGCAACAAATTTCCCAGGAAAAATTAGATTAGGTGCGATCGCTGAATCTCCCTCGCCATCGCACCTCGCCATTACCAGTTAGGGGCAAACCTCATTCGCGGGGCGCAGGCGAGTTCTTGCTAAAGTTAGCTCGCCTGCGCCCCGCGAAA
>JAAHIC010000262.1 GCA_010671965.1 Leptolyngbya sp. SIO4C5 | reverse complement strand
CCCTCAAAACTTTCTACGAAGAAGTCCCTCAGTTAAAAAAACTGCGTCTAACCGCCAGTATTTATGTAGTTTTATGTAAAGCAAGGCATTATTTCGCAGAGGATACTTGATTCTAACGGTTGTGCACTAACTACCTGCACAACCTGCTTTCATCTTCGAACACGGCCCTCATGAAAAAAGCCCTATATCGCTTATGGTCAATTGTGATCATTCCTCTTTTCACACTATCTGCCCAAGCTCAGCCCATTCCCAACACACCTGTCATTGATCCCAGCGCTTTACCCATTGAGCCACTCGAACCTCTGCCGGAACTACCGCCCCAACCGGATGAACCCCTTGAGCTAGACAGACCTCCTTCAGTCTCTACGCCAGAAGACTCTCCACCTGTCCTTTTCTTCGTAGAAGATATCCAGGTGGTAGGCAATACCCTATTTGACACTGAGATCAAAGCTTTAGTGGAGCCGCTAGAAGGGAGGGAAATCACTTTTGATGCCTTGTTGGAGCTGAGAACCCGTATCACCCGCCTGTACTTAGATAATGGCTACATCTCTTCAGGAGCTTTTATCCCAATTAACCAGATCTTAAATGATGGTATCGTTCAAATTCAGATCGTCGAAGGCTACGTCGAACAGATTCAGATCAATGGCCTGACGCGCTTGCGAGAAAGCTATGTGCGCGATCGCCTTACCCGTGCCATTGAACCGCCGCTGAATGTGCAACGACTAGAAGAAGTGTTACAGATTCTGCAAGTTGATCCACTGCTGCAGAATGTAGACGCAGAACTCACCGCGGGTAGTAGGCCAGGACAAAACCTACTAATTCTTGATTTAGTTGAAGCTGAACCCTTTGTAGCCAACTTTAGGACAAACAACTACCGCGCCCCCAGCATTGGCTCTCACCAGGGGAATGCTACCGTAAGCCATTTAAACATACTAGGCTTTGGCGATCGCCTTAGCTTAGGCTATGCCTTAACTGAAGGACTCAACAGCTATGATGTGAGCTATACCATCCCGGTTAATAGCTCAGATGGTACGCTCCAGCTTCGCTACGATAACGCTAGAAGCGAAATTGTTACATCGCAGTTTAGAGATGCTGGTATTCGTAGCAACAGCGAAACTTTTTCTGTCAATTTTCGGCAACCGCTTGCGCGCTCACTAACCAGTGAGTTTGCCCTAAGTTTCGGCTTTGATTTTCGTGATAGCCGCAGCTTCATCCTAGACGACATTCCGTTTTCCTTCTCAATCGGCCCTGAAAATGGCGTATCTCGGGTGCGCGCGCTGCGACTTGCTCAGGAATGGGTAAACAGAGACGTTAACTCAGTCATAGCCGCGCGATCGCAATTTAGCTTTGGTTTAGATATTTTTGACGCCACTGTCAATACAACTGGCACAGATGGACATTTCTTTGCCTGGCTGGGTCAGTTTCAATGGGTAGAGCAGCTCTCACCTCAGACGCTACTCGTCACGCGCATTAATGCTCAACTGACACCGGATTCGCTATTACCGCTAGAGCGTTTCAGCGTAGGCGGTATTGATACAGTGCGCGGCTATATTCAGAATCAAATTGTCACCGATAACGCGATTACAGCTTCGACAGAATTTCGTTTTCCCATAGCAAATGATTTACAGCTTGCACCGTTTATTGACGCTGGTGGCGGTTGGAATAACCAATCTCCCAATCCAGACCCGGCGTTTCTATTGAGTCTTGGTCTAGGGCTACGATGGCAACCCGCAGATGGCCTTGATGTTCGTTTGGATTACGGTCTGCCCCTGATTTCACCTGAGGATGAAGGAAGTTCACTTCAGGAAGATGGTTTCCATTTTTCAGTAAATCTTCAGCCCTTCTAAAGTCTCAGCCTGAAAGCGAGAATCGTCTGAATTGCGGGCAATGCTCGCCCTACCATTACCTTTTGAATTCTGAATTTTGAATTCAAAACCTCCTACCTTGCACTTTTCTGCAACCCTCGCCGCCAGAAACAGCGATAAGCTTGGAAGCAATCTGACAGGCCCAGACCCCGAAACACCGCTAACGTTGTCATCGGGTCTGCGCTCAACGCGATCGCGGAGCAGACCCAAGTGAACACCTTACTGGTTGAAACATCCGTGCTGATAATGATGGGGTGGGCCGCCACGTTCTACCTGCTAACGCGAAGCTGGCTCAGTCAGCGACATGCCTGGCAGTGGTGGCACGCCCAGCAAACCACCCAGCTGCACCACCAAGCCGAATCCATCCGCGACGGCCTGCTGCAGCAGACCTTTGCCTTTCGCCGCTACCTGGAAACCAGTCACACCCACAGTGAAACCTGGCGCGATCGCCTACAGAGCTTTTACCAATCTCTCGAAGACCTTAGCAACCAGCTCTCACCCCCTTTTGTCGCTGATAGCCTGCCCCTAGCGCTGCAGTTTATCATCCACGACTGGCAGAAAAAACATCCTAAAAGCCCAGTACAGCTAGATTTACCCAGTGACTGGCCGCAAAACGACACCGAGCAAAATCAGGTAGTTCTCTCAGTCGTGGAGGAGCTGCTGTCGCTGCTGCCAGCCGAAGATATGTCACAGCCGCTGCAAGTCTCTCTGCAAAGCACTGACAGTCTACACACTCTCAGCCTGAGCTGGCAAAATGAGACTCAGATTCAAACCCTTAGCGGCAGCGCCGAAGTGAAGTATCTCAAAGAAATCTTTCATAGCCTGACTGCCGGACGCCTGGAAATGCATCCTAGCGAAACCCAGGTTATTACTCAGCTTCACTGGCGCGATCGCCGCGCTGGCTAATCTTAAATCCCAGTAGTCTTTCATCAATCAGTCGCGACATCTACTAAAAAAAGAAGATCCATGACACAGACGTTTATAGTGGTAGACGATCATGCCTCTGTTTTAGAAGGTACCTGCAGCGTACTCGGTGGCCAATATCCCGAAGCCAAAGTGTTTACCGCTGGCACCGCCGATAAAGTAGCAGCCCTGGTTGCCGACACCCAGCCTGATCTGGTTGTCATGGATCTCTCAATTCCCGAAGCCGCTGGCGATCGCTCCCAAACCGAAACCGGGCTGACACTGCTGCGATCGCTGCTCAAGACCCATCCTCAGCTCAACTTTGTGGTGCAAAGCGCTCATGTGCGATCGCTGGTGCGGCTAAAGCCGATCATCGACACCCACCAAGCCGGCTTCACCATTGCCGATAAAAGCCTGTCCAGCGCTGAGATGCTGATTAAAGTGGACTGGGCTTTGAAAGGGCTGCTCTATACGCCGCCGGAAATGCGCACCGGCCTGGAGGTGAAACCGGAGTGGTTAGAAGTGCTGCAGTTTGCCTTCGTCGAGGGGCTAACCGATAAGGCGATCGCCCAGCGGATGAATGTCTCAGAGCGCACCGTCCGCCACTACTGGACGCGGGTACAAGATGCCCTAGAAGTTTATCCTGAAGAAGGCACCAACATCCGAGTGCAAACCTACAACAAAGCCCGTGAAACCGGCCTGCTCGACTAGTCCGCGCCGCCATGCAATCCTGGCTCAAAAACTGGCAAACTGACCTCCTGCCCGGCCTTTCCCTCACGGGACTGGTAATTTTGGCCCGGCTGCTGGGAATCTTGCAGCCGCTGGAGTGGCAAAGCCTCGACTGGGGCCTGCGGTGGCGTCCGGCAGAAAGCCCCGATCCGCGCCTCACTCTCGTCGCCATCACCGAAACCGATATTCAAACCCGTCTTGACTACCCCATCTCTGACCAAGCGCTGGCGGAGCTGATTAAGACGTTGCAGCGCTATCAACCCCGCGTCATCGGCATCGATATCTTTCGCGATCGCCCGGTGGGTAAGGGCTTTGAGCAGCTAGAGGCACAGCTACAAGCCGCTGATAATGTAGTTGGCATCAATAAAATTGGCAATACGCCAGTCGCGCCGCCGCCGATGCTGCCGGAGAATCGGGTAGGCTTTGCCGATGCTCTGCTAGATGACGACGGCTTTCTGCGGCGCAGCTTTTTGGGCGGGGCCGATGCGGAGGCAGTTTATCGCTTGTCGCTGACAATTCGGCTGGTCGAGCAGTACCTGGCGACGGAAGGCATCGTGCTAGAAAACGGTCTGCGTGATCCAGAAACTATGCGCTTTGGCCGAACCGAGATTCCCCGATTTCAGCCCAACACTGGCGGCTATATCCGCGCTGATAACGGCGGCAATCAGGCGTTGATCAACTTTCGCGCCGGCCCGGAGCCGTTTGCGCAAGTTTCCTATACAGAAGTAATGGCCGGTCAGGTACCCTCAGAGCAGCTACGCGATCGCATTGTGCTGGTGGGCTATGTGGCTGAGAGCGTCAAGGATTTCGTCAGCTCTGGGGCAATCGCCAGCCAAAACCCCAGCCTGATTCCTGGTGTCCAAATTCAGGCCCACGCCGTCAGCCAAATTCTCAGCGCTGTCTATGAAAACCGTCCCTTTCTCAAGACCCTGCCGGATATCTGGGAATATTGGCTGATTCTCGTCAGCGGCCTATTAGGTCTAGCGCTAGCCCACTGGCAACGCCGCCCTGCCTGGCATCTGCTGATTCTGCTGAGTGCAAGTCTCACTTGGCTGCTGCTAGGCTATGGCCTGCTAGTGGCGAGCTGGTGGCTGCCAATGGTACCAGTTGGGGCCACTTTTTTGCTCAACGCTGTAGCGCTCTATCCCTTCTACCAGGCTCAGGCCCAACTGCGATCGCAACTGCGCGATCGACAGGCTCTGATTGACTCGGTTTTCACCAGCATTCACAACGGCCCGCTGCAAATTCTGGCGCAGACCCTCAGCAGTTGGCCGGAGGGCCAGCCCGCACCAGCGGCGATGCGCTCAGACTTGCAAACCCTCAACTCAGAGCTACGCGGCATCTATGAAACCATGCGCCAGGAAATGCTGCTGCCCAGTGGCCGCCTGGTTCTCACGGGCCAGTCAGCTTTTGACTTGCAAATACCGCTGAATGAGCTGCTTTGCGATGTTTATCAAAGCACCATCGAGCGCTACCGCAGTTTCTTTACGCCGATTCTCAAGATTGTTGCCTTTAAAGAACTAGACGATCAGACCCTTACCTCCGATCAAAAACGAGATTTGGGCCGCTTCTTGGAAGAAGCTTTAGTCAACCTCTGCAAGTACGCCAAAGGCACCACTCGCCTTACAGTCACCTGTCTGCAAGAAGGGCAAGACAATGTGATTCGGGTGATAGATAACGGCGTCGGGTTAAGGAATTTTGCTGTGAACAAAAGCGGATTTGGCACCCGGCAGGCCCGCAAACTGGCCCGTAGTTTAGGCGGGCAGTTCAGTCGCACAGAGGCCAGTCCTCAAGGGGTTTGCTGTGAGCTGCGCTGGCCGATTCAGCAGGCTCGCTGGCGGCGCTGGTGGGGGTAAATACTGAAGAAATTCTGAATTCATCAAGACTTTACTTTTGCTGACAGGATTAACCGTCATGATCGATACAGCGATGCGCTGAGGTTTAGAGGTGCTAACTACCCAACTCGTTTCTGTTCTGCTTAAAACCACGGTGACTGGCTTAGTTTTGCTGGGGTCACAAGCCTATGCTGCCTCCAGGCCGCAGCTAGCTCAGATTGGCCGCGATCGCCCAGCCGCCGATATTAGCTCTCGCTTTGGCGATCGCCTCAAGCAGTTCAAAACGAACACAGACAGCTACTTCACACCGCCCGCTGATTCCAGCCCTCGCTCCGGCTCTCGCACTACAACTGGTACCCGAAACGGTAGCTGCTTGAGTGAAACAGAAACCGCCTTCACTATTCTGGGGCCAGAGGATACCGAAAGCGTAGCCGGACAGACGATCTCAGCTCATCCTGAGTTTGTCTGGTATCTACCCGAATCTGACTTGCCCTTTCCGGTCATCTTTCGGCTGTTAGCTCCGGATGAATCTGGCGTCCCCGTGCCCATTCACGTAGCTGAGCTGTCCTATACGCCTGGCTTTGTAAAATACGCACTGCCAACCGATCTACCTGCCTTAACGCCGGGTAAAGAATACCGCTGGCAGGTAATTGTTGAATGCAACCCCAACTACCCCTCCCGCGCTCTGGTGCAGGAGTTGTCGTTTGAAGTCGTCTCAGCACCGCCAGATTTAACTCAGGCCCTCGCCACTGCCGCCACCGCCGCCGAACGTGCCCTTGCCTATGGCAGTGCCGGCCTCTGGTACGATGCGATCGCCCAAGTCGCTGAACCCGAAACCGCAGCGGCTCTGCAAATCCGCAGCGGTCTGTTAAATGATCTAGCCGCGCTCGTTGCCACCAGCAACCAGACTCTCAGCCAGGACATCGCCCAGATTGCCCAAACCACCGCAAACCCGTAGGTGGGCAGTGCCCGCAGCGCTACTGAGAATTTGAGTATTGCTTATGGAAGCATGAATTTTGCAAGCTCATAGATTGTGTATTCCCCGAATTCTCAAATTTTGAAAGGACTGAGTTTGAAAATTCCTCCAAAATTTGAGAGAAAAAATCTATTTTCTGAATCAATAACGTCAAAATTTTTTTATGTCTATCATCTTACTGATAGACATAAAAAAATTTTGACGTTATTGATTCAGAAAATAGATTTTTTCTCTCAAAA
>JAAHIC010000261.1 GCA_010671965.1 Leptolyngbya sp. SIO4C5 | reverse complement strand
AACCGTATACTGGGCTTTTCCAGGCTGGAGCTGACTGAGATCGGAGGGGACTAGCCGCTGGAGTTGGCCGAGGACATCCGGGCCTTGCAGCCTAAATTTGCCCATATGCGAGATGTCAAACAGGCCCGTCCCCTGTCGTACAGCTTCGTGTTCTTGTTTAATGCCGCTGTACTGCACCGGCATTTCCCAACCGGAGAAGTCAGTAAAGCGCGCTTTACTTTCTAAGGCTAAGGCGTATAGCGGTGTCCGCGATAGGGTCATGGGGTTCAATGATAAGGGCCTTTCATATCCTGCCAGCAATCCTTCAAAAGCGCAGCTACTGATAATTTATATCGTTTGGCTATTGCTCCGCTGCTTAATAGCTTTCTATGATGCCTCTGGGTTTATATAAACAGGTAGTTATCGTTGTACGTTCTAGTCATTGGCGCTACTCCAGAAGGCGCTAGTTTGATTGACATTTTGATTGAAAGAGGGCATCAGGTTGCCCTGATTGAGGCCAATGAGGAGCGGGCCCGCCAAGTGCTCAAGCAGCACGATGTAGATGTGTTTCAGGCCAGCATTTCTGATGGCAATGTCTTGGATGAAGCGAGAGCCGGTGCTGCCGATGTCATCGTCGCTGCTACAGAGGATGATTCCGCCAATCTGATGGCCATGTTTTTGGGCAAAGAGTACGGCATTGAGGCTTTGATTAGCGTCATCAATGAACCCAAGCATCAGCCTATGTTCGAGCGGCTCGGCGTAATTGTGTTGGCTAACCCAGCTTCCATCATTGCTCGTCAGCTTTACCGCCTAATTGAAAAATCTGAAGAAGACTAGCGAGTCTGACGGGTCTGCCTTCTTTGTCAAACCGAAAATTTCAGCTCTTTGAAGCGACTGAGATGTTGCCCATTAATCCTTATTTCAAGACAGTTCTGCGCGATCTGGGCTTGCTGATTCACATTCCTGCTGTGATGGCTTTGGTGACGGTGCCAATTGCTCTACTCGCAGGTGAGAACTATGCGGTGATACCGTTTATCTTGACGGCGATCGCAGCGCTGATTGTCGGTCAGGGCCTGTTTCGCCTGTTTCGGCAGGCCAGTGCATCCCATTTACGGCAGGCCTTGATGACGGTGGCGCTAAGCTGGGGCATGATCCCTCTTTTTGGAGCGCTGCCGTTTCTGCTGATTGCTAATCATATTGCCGGCGATCCAGCGGCTCTGCCCACTATTACTTATTTTCGAGATCCCCTAAATGCTCTGTTTGAGAGCATGTCCGGTTTTACCAGTGCGGGACTGACCATGACCCTGCGGGAAGAAGCCTTGCCCCGCAGTCTGCAGTGGTGGCGCTCTTTTATGCAGTGGATTGGCGGCGTAGGCGTGATTGTCCTTGTGCTTTCTGTCTTAGAACCTTCGACTAATGCTGAGAGCCTATATTTTGCCGAAGGTCGCAGCCGCCGGATTGGGATCACGCTGCAGCAGACAGTGCGCCATATCTGGTGGATTTATCTGATTTATACGATAGGCGGCATATTTTTGCTGCGTATTGTCGGTATGTCTTGGTGGGCCGCTTTGAATCACAGTATGACGGCAATCTCGACCGGCGGTTTTAGCATTACTAACAACAGCATGGCGGCCTATGGGCCTGGAATTCAGCTAGCTGTGATTGTTCTGATGATCTTAGGGGCGATTAGCTTCGCCAACCATTTTCAGTTTTTGCAGCAGCGGCGGCTTCATGCCCTTTGGCGAGACAATCAGCATCGAGCGCTGTGGATCCTGTTGGGGTTGGGATTTGGCTGGCTGCTGCTGGAAGTTTACTGGTACAGCGGCCAGTGGCAGTGGATCAACTCGGCTTTTCAATGGGTTTCGGCTCTGACCACCTGCGGCTTTGCCAGCTTGAACGTGCAGCAGTGGAGTGCTCCGGCTAAGCTGCTGCTGAGTTTGGGCATGATTTTTGGCGGCGCTTCGGGATCGACGGTGGGGGGGATTAAGCTCAACCGGGTGGTCTATCTTGGCAAAGCAGTTATCTGGCGGTTTGAGCGCACTGGTTTGCGGCCCCATCAGCTCATGCGCTATCGGCTAAATGGTAGAGTTGTCACCTCAACAGAAGCCAATCGTCAGATTGAGTCGGCGGCTGTGTTAGCAGCCCTCTGGCTTAGCCTAATTGCGCTGGGGACTTTTATTCTGCTGCACATTGTAGGCACCGAATACACGCTGTCTGACGTGATTTTTGAAGTATCTTCGGCTCTGGGCAGCGCTGGCCTGACGACAGGGATTAGCGGGCCTAACCTTGCTTGGGCGGGGAAGGTGACGCTAACGCTGCTGATGTGGATGGGGCGACTAGAAATTATTCCGGTGATTTTGCTGCTGTCGATGCCGCTGCGGCACTTGAGCAAGATGCGATCGCCTCTATCGCGCTAAGGAAGCGCCAAGCTAAGCTTGGCGATCGCCTGCTGAACTTCTACCAGTTTTTGGCGGACTTGCCCTGACTGGATCAGTTTCTCTGCCAACGCAAATCCCTCTTCTAGGGCCGCACAGACGCCACAGCGACAGAGATAAAACCCACCGTTCCAGATAGCTGACTGGGCCACCTCGCTGGGCTGGCCGTCAATTACGCTCTGCAGCAGGGCGATCGCATCAGCGTCGTTGTCTAGCTCTGGGTCTTCGGTGCTAAAGCCATAGTCGCGGCAGCTCAGGAGTAGGCGATCGAAGCTGCCATCGGACTGCCCTAGCCCCACAATTGCTGTCCGGCTACGGGCTAAGTCACAACTGCCCTCCAGTCCCTTCACCGTGGTGAAAAGGGGGGTTTGCCGCAAGGCAAAGGTTTTCAGGGTACGTTCCTCAGTGGGGGGATGGACAAAGCCGCTGACCAGATGGGTTGGCCCCGCATAGGGCGACCACATAATTTCAATCGTGGCGAAGGGGGGGCGCTTGCCGATTTGATCGCGGTAGGGCACCATTGCCTGGGCTTGCGGAAAGTGGCGCGGCAGGTAGACAAAGCTCAGGTGAGTTGTGGCTAAGAGCTGCCGCGCCTGCCCTAGGGTGAGCGATCGCCAGTCAAGCCCCAACCCCCGCCAGACTTCGACCAGAGGCAGACCATACTTGGTAGGCATCCGATCGCCGCCGTGCAGTACCACAGGCGCTGCCGCCGCCGCCAGAATCAGGGCTGTTAAGGGGCCGATAGGCAACGTGCGCGATCGCCCGTCGTAGGGAGCGCTGAAGACCGTCACCGGATAATCAGACTCAACGGCTGACAGCTTAGGGCCAAGCTGATCGTAACTGTCTAACATCCCAGCCAGTTCTTCTGGGGTTGGTCGCTTGATCCGATGAGCAATCATAAACGCGCCCAGTTGAGCTGGCGTAGCTTCCTGCTGCAGCATCATGCGCGTAGCGGTGGCAGCTTCACTACGGGTCAAATCTTTAGCGGTATGGCTACCACTACCTACTTTCTTTAATAGCGATCGAAATGCCTGACTCATAGCTGAAAACGAGGAGAAAAAATTTGCTAGGCCACCGCTAGATTGGGGGCTTTACCCTGCTGCACCAGCTCACAGAAATGCTGGATGGGGGGGATTTTCAGCCGATCTTCAGTCGTGACTAAAACCACTTTGCGAGTGAGACAAGGGGCTTCTGTAGAGCGGATTGCTAGAGTTGTATCCCGCCGACTCTCAGCTAGAGCAGACTGAGGCAAAAGGGCAATCAGTTCTCCCTGTCGCACTACGCCGCGAAAGGCATCTAGCGTGTTGAGTTCCAGGGCTGACTTAAGTTCGGTTCCATAGCGCTGAAACTGGCTTTGGACCAAACGCTGCATACCATAGCCATCTTTAAATGTGACCTGGGCGTAGCGAACCAGCGCTGACCAAGGCACCTGCGTATACTGGCTCAGAGGATGCTGAGCGGCCATCAGCACCTCGACTGGCTCCTCATAAAGCGGCGTCACCACCATTTCGGCGCTGGTCGTGAGGAGTGGGTTATCCATCACGACAGCCACATCCACCAGTCCGTCGCGCAGCACCTTCAGCGAGCGATCGCTGCCCAGGGCCGTAATCCGGAGCTGCACCTCTGGATAGCGTTTAGCAAACTGGCCTAAAATAGCAGGCAAAAAGTGAGAGCAGACCGAGTGGATGGCTGCCACGCACAGCTCTGGCTGTTTGCCTAGCATTAAATCCTTTAGCTCTTGAGTCACCTGCCGCCACTCTTGACAAATGCGACGAGCGCGAGGCAGCAAAAATTCTCCGGCTACTGTCGGCTTCACCTGAGCCGTACGATGCAGCAAGGAGACCCCCAGCTCTGCTTCTAAAGCCTGAATTTGACGACTAATCGTAGATTGAGTAACGCCGCAGCGACGCGCTGCCGCCTGAAAGCTGCCCGTCTCGGCAATGACCAAGTAAGCCTGTAGCTGCTCTAAGCGCATGACACTGAAACTGCATAAGAAGTGAGGAAAACAGCATCAGCCAAGATGAAAAAACGAGTCAATTTGCCAATCAAGTTAAAAATGCATTTGTACTGAACGACTACTCTCAGACGGGCTAACCCCCAAAATCCCTTTGCCGATACGCAAAAGGTTTAGCGGCTGCCACGCTAAATTTCACGCTCCACATTAACGAACTTCTGCCCGCCAGTTCGTAAGATTCGCTACAGGAGTCAGCTAACTATAGTGGCCCGATGCTGGCAAAACGCGGTTCAACTCTCGGTCTTGAATCAGCTTCGTAGCGGCTACCACTCCTCTAGTGCGGACTGAATCCCGTGTTTGAGGTCAAGAGGCAGATCGGGTTGCTGCTGCATCTGCTGCATTTGCCGCAGGGCGGCTGCGGCTCCTAGCTGTTTGAGGGCCGCGATCGCGTGGAGATAAATCCGCTTTTGGGGCTGAGCGAGCTGTTGAATCAGCGCCGATATGGCTCTCAAGTCACCTAGACGCGCCAGGGTCATAATCAAAGCCTGCTGGCTGGCCTCGGATAGCTGAGGCTGGCTGAGCCAAACCATCAAGACATCTACAACCTCAGTCTTTAGCGGCGTCTCTTTGACATTGGCTAAGGCCCGCAGAATTTCTGGCTGCACCGTCGCTGAAGCGGTGCTGAAGGCTGCAATTAGGTTGGCTACGGTCCTCTCAGAGGATATCCAGCCCAAAGCTTTGACAATCTCTGTCTGGAGCGGCTCTGGTGTATGGGGCCGACACAGCACTTGATAAAGTGCTTCCCCTGCCGCAGGGGTGCCCAGCCGTCCAAGGGCGATCGCAGCCTGAGTACAAACAGCCGGATTCAAGTCCCACAGCCGGGCCTGTAGCTGCTCAACTAGGTTGAAAGACTCAGCTAAGTCTTTGCGGCGGCCCAGCGTTGCGATCGCTTCTAGACGGACGCTGGCTACGGGATCGGTGAGTGCTTTGACTAAAACTGGCGGAATCCGGCGATCGCGAAAGCTGCCCAGAGCCTCAATGGCCTGGGAACGGATAAGGCCGTCTCTATCCTCAACCACCGTCAGCAGCGGCTCAACCGTGGCAGCAGTCCGAATGCGGGCCAAGGCGCAGACAGCCGCCGAACGATGCGCTTCCTCAGCTAGCAAATTAGCTAAGACACTGACCGCACTCGCGCCAATTTGGGCTAAAGCGGCTGTCGCCATTTCCCTGAGAGCCTCATCCTCGCTGGTAGCCAGAAGCTGGGCCAGCGCCATCACGACCGGCGGCTGGTCAAATTCTCCCAGGATACGCACCGCAAACCAGCGGATTTCCCAATCGACAGACTGATCGTGCATCAGGTCAATGAGGGCCGGAACCGCTTCTAAGCCCAGCTCTCGTAGCTGCTTAGCAATTTCCCAGCGACTTTGAAAATCGCCTGCTTTTAATTCAGCAATTGCTGCGATTACCGATCCTGAAGGCGCCAATTGTTCAGACTGAGCAAATGAGGGAGACAAAAGTTTCAAACCTCTTCAAAATATACAAGTTTTTGCCAAGCAGACAAACCAAGGCGGCAACAACTATCTAGACAGACTACCCTCGGCTTGACATCGAGCAGATCTATATAGATGTGCGTTGATCTGTTATCTAACTGTTTTTTGATCAGCTAAAGAAACCGAGTTAAAGACCAACGCTTTTGGACTTTAGATCTATTAGCTATTTTTAGGAAAAAATCGTTATTTAGCAAGGAGCCTTCAGTGAGACAATGCGGAGCGATAGGCGATGCCATGCGTAATATGCACTTTTGCGGTGGCTGTCGTTAAAAATATCAGGCTGCTCTAGCCTATATGTTAATAGCGCATTTTAGCGATGCGATTTTTTCAAAACGCCTGAAAAAATGTGCTCAAGCATACAAAAAAACCGTTTTACCTTGGTTAATCTTATTTCTCAATTGGGAACAAATGCCAGGGCCTAAACCTTGCGAGCAGCTTATTTTAATTCTGTCTATCAGATATAAAAATCTCCTTGATCAGGTCAATCTGATTTTTGCATCTGATAGTGAATGAAATGAACTTCTTGTTCTGTCACAGAGGTGTTTAGTGTTTGTTGTTACTGTTTTTGACTGACTATTCCGATAGTTGTTGGGGCAAAGCTAATGTCAAATCTTTATCGCTAAGGATGCTG
>JAAHIC010000260.1 GCA_010671965.1 Leptolyngbya sp. SIO4C5 | reverse complement strand
CGCCGCTAAGGAGCTGACCAGTAATGATGCCAGGCAGCTTGACGATACCCACTACCATCATTGAGTTAATGGTGGGTATGAGTCCAGCCTTGATTGCTTCTTGGCGATACTGGGCGATCGCCTGAGCTGGCGTAGCCCCCAAGCTGAGATGAGTTTCAATATCGCGGCGGCGCTGTTTTAGGGTGCTGACGAGGCGATCGCCTGCGATCGCGGCGGCGTTCATGGCGTTCCCTAGCACAATACCGGCCAGCGGAATTAGGTAGCGCGGCTCGTACCAGGTTTCCGGGCGAATAACCGCTAGGCTGGTGTAGCTCAGCGTCAGCAGCGTGCTGGTGAGCAAGCAGCCCCAAACCAGCGGCAGCAGCCGCGACAGCTTTTTACTAATACGGTTGCGGGCGACCAGCGAGGCTGTTGTCAGCATGACTAACAACACCAGCAGGATTGCTAACGGATTGCGCCAGTTAAAGACTACCGCCAGCACATAGCCCACCGCGCCAAGCTGCAGCACCGTACGCCCTGTTGCCATCACCAGGTTCCAGGTGAGTCCTAAGCGCTGCCAGCTGGCCAAGGTGATCGCCGCTGCCATTAGCCCTAAAGCCCATAAGAGCCGCAGGAAATCAAGTTCAACTAGGGTATCTGTGTTCAATATTCTGCGCCGTTAGCTAAACGCTGCCTCAAAAATTGGGTGCAAGGTCACATAGAGTACCCTACACCCCCATTCTTGCTATTTAGCCTAAACTAGCGAAACATGCTGCTGACAGAACTCTCTTCGTGAATACGCCAGATAGCTTCACCAATCAGATTAGCAACCGATAAAACAGTGAGCTGCTCAAAGTGCTTGGCATCTGCTACCGGAATCGTATTGGTCACGATCACTTCCTCAAACAGGCCACCCGAAAGCCGCTCCACGGCAGGGGGCGAAAAGACGGCATGAGTCGTGCAGGCGTAGACCTGACGTGCCCCTTCTTGCCGCAGCAGACGCGCCCCTTCACAAATTGTGCCAGCCGTATCGATCATGTCGTCTACTAGAACTGCCGTCTTGCCTTCAACATCCCCAATCAGGTTCATCACCTCGGCTACGTTGTGAGCTTGGCGGCGCTTATCAATAATAGCCAGTGGCGCATCGTCTAGCTTCTTCGCGAAAGCGCGGGCGCGAGCTACACCGCCCACATCCGGTGAAACCACCACCAGATCGGGCAGACTTTTACTGGCAAGATAGTCAATTAGCACCGGCGAGCCGTAGACATGATCGCAAGGAATATCAAAATATCCCTGAATCTGCGCCGAGTGCAGATCCATTGCCAACACCCGACTCGCCCCGGCCTGGGCCATCAGGTTAGCCACTAATTTGGCGGTGATAGACTCACGGCCAGCGGTTTTACGATCGGCGCGGGCGTAGCCATAATATGGCAGCACGGCTGTAATCTGACGCGCAGACGCCCGGCGGCAGGCATCTATCATGATGAGTAGTTCCATCAGGTGATCGTTCACCGGATAGCAGGTGGGTTGAATGAGATAAACATCACACCCACGAATCGATTCTTGAATTTGTACGTACAGTTCTCCATCGGCAAAGCGCTTGCGAACCATCGGCCCCAAGTCAATGCCTAAGTAGCGAGCAACTTCACGAGACAGCTCTCCGTTGGAAGATCCAGCGAATAGCTTCAAGCGGTTGTTGTCACCAATCTGTGGAAGTGCTGTCTGAAGTGATAGGGTGGCAGAGCGAATCACAACAGGCCCTCAATGCGTGTTCACGGAAATCCTAGCATCCTAACTCAGATTGTCTCTGAGAAATTTTTCATAGGCCCTGATGAGAAACAGCGTATTAAACCAGTAAAAGTACGGTGAATAGTATTAATAAAACGAATTAAAAATCAGTAGAAACTAAACTAAGCGTTCAATTTCACCCAATTGTAGCTTTTATTACCGTCCTGGTGAAGCAACGGTTAAAGGATTATTTAGAAAATTTTAAGACCGCAGCTAACAAGCCTTGTTAAAGGAACTGGTCATCTCAATGTGATGCCCTACAGAGCGCCTTCTAGCTCCAGCAGTTTGAGGGCGCGTGGCAGATTGAGCTTTAGGGCCGCCGCGATCGCCTGCAGTAAGCGTAGATTGGGCAAATCAGGTTGAAGCTGCTCGGCCTGAGCTAGAGCCTGATCAGCCCGCCAAGGCTGCCATTGATAGAGGCGAACAAAGCCTAGATAGGCCCAGTTATAGGGATTTTCAGGATTTAGGCGAGTGATGGTTTCCAGGGTGGCGATCGCCTCAGGAGCCTTTTGCTGCAGAATTTGAGCCAGCAGCAGCGAGTAGAGCCAGTCGAGCTGATCGGGGGATTGGGAAAGACGGTGAGTCATCGCCTGTTCGGTCTGCCGCAGGTAGTCCTGCGTGGCATCGTACTGGTTGATGCGTCCCACCTCGGAAAAAACGGGGTCAATAGCACCTACCGGCAAATCGGCGGCCAGTCGGCGTAGAACAGTGACCAGATCAAGCGGCGGTACTTGAGTCGGAGCAGCTATACCGGCCTGTAGCTCCACCTGCACTGGGGGTAAAGCTAAGTCATAGCTCTCGTTTGTATTGCGATTGAGGTAGCTGGCCTGAAGCTGATAGCGTCCTTGCTGCAGGCTTGCCGGTGGTATCACCGCCAAACTCTCCGTCACGCGAAAGCCGCTGTTGGCTTTTGGCTTAGACTCTCCCGCCTTTAGCTGCCCTAACGCAATGCCGTGATCGCTAATCCAGATCGGGCGATCGCTATTTGTTTCCAGGGGTTGCCAGCTCAGCAGCAGCAAGCCGTTTTGTAGGGCTTGCCAAGGGCCTTCAATCTGATAGGTAATTGGAAAAGCCTGCCCTGGCGCTAGCTGCTCAGCCACTTCAACAACGGTAATTTCAACTGCTGTTTTCATTTGATCTAGCGGCTCTACCCGTACCTGCGGTGTTTTGCGACGCAGTAGTCGCAGCTCGCTCTGATCAGGCAACTGCCAGCGCCGAAAGATTTCTAACGTATTGGAGGTTTCTAGCGCTTCTCGCAGCCGTGCCTGTCCGGCTTCAATACTGCCGTAATCGCCCTGATAGCCTGTTTTCGTTAAATACCAGTTGAGGTAACGGCTATCCTGCAAAGCAGTTTTAGAGCTAAACGAGAGCTGGCGGCCATTTACCTGAAAGTCAGCCAGCGCCCCGTAAAAGTCCATGTTTTGCGGATTAATCGTGAGGGTATTGACCGCGAGGCCCAGGGTTGACTGCAAATAGGGCATATCGCGGGTTATTGTCTCGATGACGGCAGGGTTCGGCCAGCGATCGCCCCTGTAGGGAGGCCACTTTGCCCCTTGAATCAGGTCGGCATCTGGCAGCGCAAACATTCTGCCCAGCAGGACTAGGCCGGAAAGCGCCACAGCGCCCCATCGCAGCCACCGCCAGGGAAGTGTACTCCTCAGGGTTAGCCCTCGTGCTAAAACGATCGCCATTGCCGGGAAAAAGGCAATGATGATGCGCGGCTGCTTATTAGGGCCAATCGTACCTAATAAATAGATGCCGATGAGGAAAGCGAGCAGCCATAGCCAACCTCGACGCGTTGCGCCTAAAAATTTCTCCGGCTCAGTGTTTAGTGAAGCTGTAATTACAGAGGACTTCTTGCCCAAGGCGATCGCGCCTATTTCTGCCAGCCAAGTTCCTAGGGATGCCAGCAAAACGGGCATCGAAACAATCTCCGGCAAGACCTGCAGATAGAACAGCCAGCCCGCTAAGCTATTAACCTGGGGCGACTTGCGATAGATCACGCCAGCTTGAGCACCGCCAAATGTGGTAGAAACAATCGTCAGCCAGTTGGTGCTAAACCAGGGCCAAATAACCAGCACTGCGATCGCCCCGCCCGCCAAAATCTGTAAAAGCTGCTGCCAGCGCCGCTGCCAGAGGCTAACCGCTACGGCCCACACCAGCGGCGGTATAACAAATAGCAGACCAGAGGTGCGTGTCAGTAAAGTCAGTCCTAGACTGATGCCCCAGATAGGCACCCAGAGCCATTGTCGCCGGGTGCTTTCGGCCATCCACCAGTAGGTCAGACTCATCAGCGCCACTGAAAACACAGCTGCGAGGCCGAAGTCCAGCAGATAGGTAATTCGCAATGCCGCCAGCGTTGGAGATAGCAAGCTCAGCCCAGCGGACCAAAGCCCCACCAGCGGCGAAAACAGCCGTCGGCCCATTAGGTAAATGCTAACCAGCATTACCGCGGTAAGCATCAGGTTGACCAAAACTGCCTGATCGGCCCCCGGATTCAAGAGGCCGAAAAGAGGAACCGTCAATAAGTAGACCAGTGGACCTCTTTGGGTTGGAGCCTGCTGCCATAGGGTCTGCCACCAGTCCGGTGACCCCCACTGGGGCTGCTGCAGCGATCGCCAGTGGTTCAGGGCGCGGCTAAGATGATCGCCCTGATCCCACCCCGGAGGAGCCTGATCTAAATGCAGCCAGATGATGTCTGCTACCGCGACTAAAAGCCACAATACCAGCATCACGAACCAAGGATTGGAGAAAAATCGAGGCCAAGCACGCATAGTCTAATCAGCTCATCGAATCGCTGCTTAAAAATCAGTGATTAGCCACTCTGAAGCCCGCTCTCCTAGATCAATAGGGATACTGACTGCCTTGCCCAAACGCGGACGTTCCGACGTTTGCTCAATATATTGCTTGACATAGGCGGCACTGTCCCAGCCTTCAATGTAAGTGGCAATATCGTCCAAATGCTCCAAATATTCTGCCTCATCCATTGGGAAAGACGCCTGTTCCAAGTAGCGCCACATAATCTGAACGAAGATTTTCCCCTGGGCTTTGCGCAGCTGAATATCGAAGGAATATCCCCACTTGTCTAGCAACAGCTCCTGTAGATCCTGTCCGGTCATAGTTGATTTCAGCCCATAGCCCTCATAAATACTCTAGAGTCTGCCAGATTATTAGCCAAAGCTAGGCCGCAGGCAAACTGCCTATAGGGACTGCAATGTTTACACTAATTAACAAAAGGTGCAGAGCTGATGCGGGCTGATATTTAGAGAGCGCTGATAGACAGGTACTGTCAGCTATCAAGCGCCCAGAAGTCTCCTGATTGTAAAGCGTTTTAAAGCCTTCATTGGTAGAAAAATGAATGGTCGATCAAAAAACTTGGCAAGACTCTAGAGAATGGAACGTTTGCGAGAGCAGCAAAATGTAATAATACCTGTAGAAAATATGCAAACTTATTTCACAGACGCTCATAATCAGCAGAGTATACCTGTGAGGTAGTGCTGGCAACAGGCAGATGTATTCGTGAGCAGTTGCAGCGGCTGGCTGCTTGAGTGAGTACATTGCGGGCCTGGGGTTTTGATACTTACATTTTTGTTCTGAACGTTTACTTGTTTCCTAAATCATGACTCAAGCTTCTGGAACTCCGGATGTCCCCAATCTGGGACGCCGCCAATTTATGAATCTCCTAACGTTTGGTGCCGTTACAGGCACCGCTTTAGGCGCTTTATATCCCGTCGTGAAATACTTCATTCCGCCTTCGAGTGGGGCTGCTGGCGGTGGTGTAACAGCGAAGGATGCGCTCGGTAATGACGTGATTGTCAGTGAGTTCCTAGAAGAGCACGGAGCCGGATCGCGGACGCTGGCCCAGGGGCTTAAAGGTGATCCTACCTATCTGGTTGTCACAGAATCAGGATCCCTAGAGGACTACGGCATCAACTCTATCTGCACTCATCTAGGCTGTGTTGTTCCCTGGAATGCCAGCGAGAACAAATTTATCTGTCCTTGCCACGGTTCTCAGTACGATGCCACTGGTAAAGTTGTACGCGGCCCTGCCCCCTTGTCTTTAGCTTTGGCTCACGCTGATGTCACCGAAGATGACAAAGTTGTCCTTTCGCCGTGGACCGAAACTGATTTCCGTACAGGCGATAATCCTTGGTGGGCTTAATTTGAGCGCAGCGGGCTGAGTTCCCTTTTGTTCGCTCTACGTCAACTGACCTGTTCGATTTGTATACACTCTACTAATGAAGACTCAATTTTCACTTCTTAGAGGCAGCCTGATTGCGATCGCGGCCATCGCTGTTCTACTTACAGGTAGCTTCGCGTTTCCTCAATCAGCCGCTGCCTATCCTTTCTGGGCACAGCAAAACTACGAAAGCCCGCGTGAAGCCACCGGCAAGATTGTTTGCGCTAACTGTCACCTGGCTGAGAAACCAACCTATGTTGAGGTGCCTCAGGCCGTGCTGCCTGACAGCGTTTTCAAAGCAGTGGTTGAGATTCCCTATGACTTAGACACGCAGCAGGTATTGGGAGACGGCAGCAAAGGCGGTCTTAACGTCGGTGCGGTGCTGATGCTGCCAGATGGATTCCAGATTGCTCCGCCCGATCGCATTTCCGAGGAGCTAAAAGAAGAAGTCGGCAACACCTACTTCCTACCCTATAGCGACGAACACCCCAACTGGGTCATTGTGGGGCCGCTGCCGGGCGAGCAGTATCAGGAAATTGTTTTTCCCGTCCTCTCTCCCGATCCGGCTACTGACAAGGGCATCAACTTTGGTAAGTATTCTGTTCACGTTGGCGGCAATCGCGGTCGCGGA
>JAAHIC010000026.1 GCA_010671965.1 Leptolyngbya sp. SIO4C5 | reverse complement strand
TTCCACACCCGGCCCGCTTGCAGGGTGCCAAAGGTGCCGATTAAGCCACCAAAGAGAGTCAGGCCCAGCAGCCCCATGCGGGGGAGAAACTTGTTTTTTCGATTTGCACAAAAGCTCATAGCAGTACCTGTTACAGATGACGGCTTAGGACAAGTCCTCCAAGGCCAGCAGAAATACCACTAATCAGTGCTGCAATCTCGCTGAAGCTGCTCAAGTCTTTGTCTAATAGGCAAAGAAAGGCTTCCATCTCGACCTTGCCGCAGTCCCAAACGTCGTATGGAAGTGCAGCAAGGCTAACTTCGCCGTCTGTCTCAAGTTCTTGAGCAGCGAAGGCCAGCAGCTCAATGAGTTGAAAGCGATCGCGCTGACTGAGGCGCTCAAACCAATCACCCCAGTCGTTTTGAGCCGGTTGAAGTGATGGAGTTTGGACAAATGTTGAAATGCTCATGTGAATCCCTAAATGGTGAGTAAATGAAGCAATCGCCCCTGGCAGGTCGCCAGGGGCATTGACAGAATGTGCTAAGCCGCTACTGGCCCAGACATCCGCATGGAGACAATCGAAGCAAGGCCAGAGACTAGCTGCATTGCCAGCCACCCGCTATCAAGCTCGCTGTCGAGCTGCTGAATAATCTCAGCCAACTCCGCATCGTTAAAGCTGTAATCAATTTCGCTAGTGCAGGCCGCCAACAATTCCGGCTCAGCAGCAGGGCAAACATTCATCCAGTGAACGGCGATCGTGATGCCTGCCGCGATCGCTAAACAGTCTTCAATGGCCAGGCGCTCTAGATGAGGGCCGTAGCGCTCCATTAGTTGCTGTGTAGCTGGAGTGTCACAGTAGTAGGAAAGACACTTCATAATTGAGTTAGTCCTTAAGTAGTTAGTTGCTTGGGATGCGCCCACGGCTAGGGCTTTGGTCGGTCTTCTAGCCGTGGGTTTCAGCGTGTCAACAGGTAGATGAAGCGCGCAGCGCCAGTCATTAACAGAAAGACTCCGTAGGCGACAAGAAACCAGAACAGCACGTCTCGCAGTATGACCAGTGTTGCCAGTGTCAGAATGCCGATAAAAGGTACTGCAAAGGCAGCCGTAAAGTGCATGATCGGCGGCTGATTCCAAAGAGAAAGCCACGTCGGACGGAAACGGCTGAACCGCAAGCGCCAACGGACTTCGTTGATGCACAGCCAGCGGATGGCTGGTTGTCGCCATCGGAGGGGGAGTTTGCGGGCTAATCGGTAAGGCATTTTGCTCTAACCTCCCAGAGAAGATTTAAAAGTTAGAAAAAGCGTAAAAAAGCAAGGGGAAATTGCTTTTGAGCTAGAAACGAGGCAAAAGGGCCTAAATTGGCTGAATACGTTGACTGATAAGCGATCGCTAGACTGTTACGAAATGCGAAATGATAACAAATGCTAACGGTTTTGAAGCGATTGCCTAATAGCGGATCATCCCGAAAGAGGTTCAGAAAAATTGGCTCAAAACAGCTCGAAAAGGATTAGCGATTAGTAGCTATTCGCTCCAATTCGCGATCGCAATCAGCCCTTCCAAAATCGGTACAGCAGCTGCATGCCATGAAGTCTCAGGAACGTCGTGAGCGACAGCATCACATAAGGCGATCAATGTACTTTGGAAGCCATAGCGTTCAATTAGTGGCTTCACAGCTTCACTACAATCGGCCTGCTGTCGATACGCTTGAATTGTTGATTTGTCATTCATTTTTGTAGTCCTCATTTGCTCCAATCACACACTTCGGTAAACTCATCGTCTACTTCTGTGGCTGGCTCTGCCTGAATAGGTGGCTGTTGTAATGCCGGAACTGGCGAACCGCTACGGATACCGGAGCACCCCTGGTTAGCGCTCCAGCAGCCGATAATGTGATGCACCGCGAGCTTTGGATCTTCAGTACGTAGCTGCTGCATCAGCTCTTTTACGAGAGGCTGAAACCCTTTCTCAATCGAAACTCTCACGGTCTATACCCCCGCGCTTTTGCGAACGGCATAGGCATAGAGGCCACGGGCATTGGCCCACTGAGGATCCGGCAATACCTGAATGTTTCGCTGAGCCAGTAGCGACGCGATACCCGGCAGACAAGCCCCACCCCCGATCGCCAGCATTGCCGTAGCACTATGCATCCGGTCTTCTGTCGGTCTCACCAAAGGCTTTAGAACCCGGTCAACCCAGCGGGGCAGCTCAGCTTTATAGGCTTCCTTGAAATTCCAGTCGGGATACTGCGTTCCGTAGGTGAAGCTCTGAGTCTCAATGCCAGCGCGGATCAGGTGGCGATCGCCTTCTTTCAGCAGCTTCCGGCGTACCGTCTCATTGGTGGCGATCGCGTCTACCAGGCTCTCTACGCCCCCGTTTTGGCTGTAGCTGCGATCGGTCATTGCTAGCCCGTTGAAGCTAGAGAAAATCAGCGTTCCGTTGCCGAGGTCGTATAGGAGCGCGTTGGTGAAGTCAGTCTGATTCTTATAGCTCAGAACAGCCCCGGTGCCCTCTTCCAGTACCGCGTTGACTGCTACCGAAACTAGAGAGCGCTTGCCGTTGAGCATCACCGTATGACTGCCCTCAATAGCGCTTTTTAGCGGCTTGCCCAGTGTCTTGCCGTCATGCACAGAGCAGGTGATGGACAGGTGCCAGTTGGAGCGATGGGGCATCAGCGACAGGCTAGAGAGCAGTAGCTGCAAGCCCAGCGCAATCTTGCCGGTCTTGTCGTCAGTGACACGGGCAACACCGCGCGGATCGTGGTAGTAGGCGTTGATGCCTCCAATCCACTGCTTACCGCACAGCTCAGCGCGATCGCCTTCTAGATACTCCACATACCCTTTGGTCTGGCCGAGGGACAGCCGTTCAGCTAGATAGCAAATGTAGCTATCAAGGCGATATTCCCCCATGCCGGTGATGAGTTTCAGCGCTCCGTTGCCAATATCAACGCCCATCGGGTGGGCGGTGTCAGAATTGGCAGATTTGGCAGCGTTAGGCGCTTTGGTCTTTTCGGTCAAAACCTGATTCGTCATTGAGAAATCCTCTGAATGCTTTAGCTGATGGGGCTTTAGGTAGCGTTGCAATGAGTCAGCCCCTAGCAAACTGGCTTGGCAAATCTGGCAGATGCGGCAGACTTAGGCAAACTTGTTTGCTCATGTCAGACATGCTAGCATCAAATTAGTTACTGTCAAGCATGTTAATTAGAGGCTAATTTCAAATAAGTGGCTAAAAAGTTGCTAAAAACCTGTCGGAGAGTATATTTGAGGTAAAAGATGGGATTTGAAATTGTGCCAAAGCGTGTGTATGTCACACTGCCCGACACCGTTGCAGACGACTTGCAGCGATGGGCAGATAAGAGGGGACAGCCGCTAGCTACTGCAGCGGCGATCGCTCTTGAGTTGTATGTTGAGAAGCTGAAAGACTCAGGCGAAATTCTTCAGGCTGAGACAACTGCTGAGACAAAACCTAAGCAGTAGAGTGATTGCTTTGAGCAACTGCTTAGAGACAACGATATTGACCCTTATGAATTGTCGGAAGGCGAATGAGCCATGACTAAGACGTCAACAGCACCCCCAATCCCTAAAAGGCTGACTTTTGAGCAGTACCTATTACTGCCCTATGACGGGCGGAAGACTGAGTTTGTCGATGGTGAGATTGTTGAGATGGCTGAGCCAGGTGCATTGCACATCAAAATCGTGAAGCGGCTAGGCCGAAAGCTTGATGACCACATCGACGACAACGGGTTAGACCTCGTTTGCTTCTCCGGCCCAGGTATCCAGATCCCACAGGTCGGCAGACGCGATAGTGTCCGTGACCCTGACTTGGTGGTTGCCAGCAATGAACAATGGCAGCAGGTAGAGGCCCAAACTAAGGCTCTCTTCCTACGAGACAACCCACCGATGATTGCCATCGAAGTTGTTAGCCCTGGCACCGTGAAGATTGACACCTACGATAAGCGAGCTGATTATGCCGATGCCAAAGTACCTGAGTATTGGGTAGTCAATCCTGTAGACAGTTATGTTGCTGTCTGGGTGCTTGATGGCCGTATGTACCGGCTGCTGGGTGAGTTTCAGGATGAAGAGGCGGTGAAGTCTGAAGTGCTGCCAGAGTGGAGATTGACAGCCAACGAAATGCTTACAGGTTAGGAGCGATCGCAATGCCAGCAAAAGAACCAAAATCTGACCTACAGCGCCAGCTTGACCGCATTGAACGATCGGGCGAGCTGCACTCTGTTCGGATGGACGCTATTGACCAAAATCTGAAGCGAGCCAGTGAGTTGATAGAGGCGATCGCTACTCAGATTGCTAACCTCTCAGAGCAGATCACCCGTTTCGAGAATGCGACTGTAGAGCGGATGGAAGCCTTTGATAAGCGGATGGAAGCGTTAGATAAGCGGTTAGATTACCTGGCAAACTTAACCGAGCGACAATCAGCGACCGCTGAACGGCAAGCGGCCACTGCTGAAAATCTGACGCGGATAGTCTCGATGCTTGTTGAGCAGAGAGTAACTAGCTAGTTGGCAATAGGTGATCGCATGCAAACAACCCATATTATTCAAGTCGTTGCCAAAACATATAAAGATCCAGCGCTGACAGCCTGCATTTGCCGACTATTAAACACTCCGTTTGCGGAATCAGAGTTTGATACTTTTTTTCAGCAGTTTATGGAACTTTCTACACTCCATATGCTTGAAGCAATGCTTGGCAGGCGGCGGATCAAGATTAGAGCCTTACCACAAGGCTGTAAGCCGTTCTATAAAGCTCAAGGAGTTCTCCTTTCAGATTTGCTTTCACTAGTATCCAACGCTTTCACGTTTAACAATCTAGGCTATAAACATCCAGCGATATGGTTTTGTGAAATCCTTTTAGAGCGCGAGGTTTACGGCTGTATATGGAGCGAGGGCTCAGAAGGAACTGTCAAAACCAAGACTGACTTAGTCAACAGGACAGCTAATGAGAACAGGCAGCTTGCTAACTATCAAAACCCCTTTACGCCTAGCAAAAGGGCTACTTGGCAGTTGTTTGAGCTGGTTATTCCTATTGCAGAGGGAAACGGGCGCTTCAATAGTCAAATCTACAAACCTTTTGTCAAGTCGAGAAAAGCTGCTCTAACAGAGAGCAGAAAAGTTAAAGCATTTTGTGCTACAGAGGGACGCCCGAAAGAGATGAGGCAAGGGCGCAAAAGTAATTTAAAAAAAAGTTGGAGGTAGAGCCCAGGTATAGCAAGGGTTTACAGCGAAAAAAAATAGTTTTAGCAAACCTTTTGATCAGCGTTATCTATTGAGCTATAGGCATCTTCAGATTTTCTCACCCCGTAGATGCCTATCCTTCCAAAAAGAAACCGACCAAGTCCTTCAGATCTCACCCCGTAGGACAAAGTCGGTTTCTCGGAGGGATTGTCCACACACTGAGGAAAACAATCCGATGAAAGAAAGTAATGCTCGCGGGCGAGCGGGCACACCTGATTTGATTCTAAGCAAACGCATCGATTCCGGCAAATTTTCCAGAGCGCTGCCGGAAAAACACACCCCGAACAGCAGGCTATCTCGCAAAGCCAAAGCGCTGCTGATTGCCCAAGCGAAAGGCAAACAGCTCCACAATCAACAGCGGCGCATCGTCCAGCGTTGGCAGCGCCAGCAACGGAGGGAAATAGCATGAAGACTCCCTCAACACAAAAGCTCAAGCCAGCTCAGCCGCCAGCGTTGCGAGATTACCAGGAAAGGTTACTTAAAGCCATTCTTGAGCAGTGGGCACACCACAGGCGAGGCTTGGCCCAGCTCCCCACAGGTGGGGGGAAGACCTTACTTGCAGCGGCGATCGCTTTAGAATTTGCCAAGCGTGGCGAGAGGATCCTGTTTCTAGCCCACCGAAAGGAGTTGGTATTTCAGGCCGCCGAAAAAATCGCGCGCACCACCGGCGCTTCAACTGGGCTTATTCTGGCTGGCTATCCATTAGAGCCGGACGCTCAAATTCAAATCGCCTCGCTTCAATCGCTCCCCACGCGGCTCAGTTCCTTTGAAAGCTTTGGCGCAGTGCTGATTGATGAGGCTCACCATACCCCAGCCGCGAGCTACCGGAAGGTACTTGATGCTTTCCCGGATTCCTACGTGCTCGGGCTTACCGCTACTCCATCCAGACTAGATGGCACAGGATTCTCAGACCTATTTGATTTCTTAGTTTGCGGCCCCACTGTCGCTGAGCTAATTGAGCAAAGCTACCTCAGTCGCTTCAAGCTATTCGCTTCCTCAAACCCAATGAGCACCGAAGGGGTCAGGACGCGGCAGGGAGACTATTCAGCTGGTGACGTGGCTCGTGAGAACAACATTGTCCAGCTAGCTGGCGACTTGGTTAGCGCGTACCAACAACGCTGTCCTGCTTCCCGATGCCTTGTTTTTGCTATTAATGTTTCGCATTCAAAGGCTATCGCTGCCCAGTATCGGGCGGCTGGCATAGCAGCTCAGCACCTTGACGGCAGGACACCGGCCAGCGACCGGGAAGCCATTCTAAGGCGATTTGCAATTGGTGAAGTGAAGGTACTCACGAATTGCAGCTTATTCGATGAGGGGCTAGATATCCCCGCGATTGAAGCAGTTCAGATTGCCAAGCCTACTAAGTCACTGGTGAAGTGGCTACAGATGGTAGGTAGGGCACTCAGGCCAGCCCCCGGCAAAGACCACGCCATAATCCTCGATCACACAAATAATTGGAGGCTTCACGGTCTGCCGACACGGCCTAGGGTCTGGACCCTAGAAGGAGTTGAGACTCAAAATCGGGAAGTGCGATCGCTTTCAGATGGGCAAATAGAAGAGTCGGAGCTACAAGAGCTGATTATTACTGAAAGCGAGGATCAACTTGAAGAAATCAGCTCTGATCCGATGGCTGAATGGCGGCGGATTTATGAAGACTTGCTCTTCACGCAAATGATCAAGGGGTATAACCCCGGCTGGATTTATCATCGTCTGCTGGAACTGAAGCCGCCTTTCTTCATATGGCTTCGATATGCCCAATACAGGGGCTATAGGTCGAAGTGGGCGTTGTTTCGCTGGCAAGAGCAGCAAGAGGGAGGTGAGGCATGATACCTACCTCTCTATCTACCGCAACTCCGTGGCTAGCCGAATTTGAAGCTAGCGCTATTTCTCCAGAACTGGCCTTCGCCAACGTGCGCTGGATTGAAGGTGAGGAGGCAGTAGTTGAATTTCTGGAAGATGCGATCGCAGCTCGCCAGAAAAACCAGAGCTATCTGACTGCTAGTAATGCACGGCTTTTGGAACGCTACAAGCATCTGAAGCAAGGCGCATGGATTACCTATGGCATCAATGCTGATGGCTCACCGGGTCGCGTAGGTTACGCCAAGCCGAAGCAGCCCCGCATTGATGCTGATGGCGACCAGATCAAGTATGAAACACCCCCCGGCGCTGAATCGCGGCCTATCTTGCCAGATATTGAGTCAGCTTGGGAAGCGATCTCAGCTCGCTACGGTATCAACCGTTTAGAGGGAGAACCGTTTTGGAAAGCTGTTAAGCGTTCCGGAATTCCGGTCGTCTTGACTGAGGGTTTTAAGAAAGCTCTGGGTCTAGTAGAGCAAGGCCAGCCCGCGATTGCCATTCGCGGGATTAGCCAATGGCACCCAAAGGGCAACAACAAATTGTGGCCTGAGCTAGCACAGTTCTGCGATGGGCGGCAGATTCTCATCTGTTTTGACCAAGACGAAAAGCTTAGAACTCAGGTAGACGTAGCCCGACAGGGACAGTATTTGGGCCAAGCTATCAAGGCGGCAGGCAGCGAGGTGGAATACCTTGTCTGGGATACTGCCGAGGGTAAGGGGGTTGATGATGTCCTGGTGGCTCAGCCGGTCGAGCAACGCTTTAGCTGGCTCAGCAACGTCATAGAAAAAGCTCTAACGCTCAAGCAGTGGCGGCGGCTGGCGGCTGTTCGTAAGTCTAGAAGTATCTTGCAGGCGCGATCGCTGAAGGCAGATCGGAGAACGACAGGTGAATACCTGCCCCCGCTGCCCAACCTCAAGCGAGGGGCTATTCATGCTCTTTCAGCCACAATGAACAGCGGTAAAACCTACCGCATGGGCTTGGATTGGGTACGGCCCTGGGTGGCTGCCGGTGGAATTGTAGTGACGCTCACGCCGCTCAATTCACTGGGTCAGCAGGCAGCCAAAGCATGGGGGCTTCCGCACATTCACGATTACCACACCGATGCGGTGAGCCAGCAAGCACTCATGGCCGACATTCGGCATCGCGGCGGTATTGCGGCCTGCCCAAACTCTGCTCACCGGGTCAAGCAGCTCATCCCTCAAGATGCCCCATTGCTGCTAGTCATCGATGAGGCGGCCCAGACCCTGAATGACGCTGCTGAGGGCGGCACGCTTAAGGAAAAATGGGCTGAGCGTTGGGAGGACATGATTGAGCTGATGCAGAGGGCAGCGGCTAATGGCGCGATCGCCCTGGCAGAGGACGGGCTAGATGCAGATACTATCGGTCTAGTTAAGACGCTCTCAGGTGCTGCTGAAACTCATATAGTCAGCCACCAGAAAGAGCCGCAGCCCTGGAACGTCAGCCTTCATGCTGGCACTCCTCTAAGTGGCTTTAGAGGTAATCTGCTTGAAGCGCTAAAAGCTGGTAAGCGGATACTGTATGTCACTACCTCGCAGGCTGAAGCGCGGCGGCTGGCTCACTGGGCTGAAAATGCTGGTATCAATCACGAGCGCATCGACAGCACCACCAATGAGGGCGGACGCTACACTAAGTTTTTTGAGGAGCCTGATCTGTGGTTAAGAGGGCGATCGCCCCAGCTTGTCATCCTCACCCCTAGCGGCAAAACTGGCCTCAGTATCGAGGGCAGCGTATCCGCTGAGGATGCCTATTTTGATGCGGTATGGGGCTACTTTCCGTCGCTGGACGGTGATACCCACAAGCAGCTACTAGGCCGCTATCGTCCCGCAGTACCGCGGCATGTATGGCTACCGAATTACATTCAACCGGATCCTGGTGAAGCTGCTGGCCGTAAACTCATCAAGCGAGATTTTGACTTAGAGGCTGGCCGCTACGCCGGTGCTGGCGGCTTTGGTCTCAGCGAGGCTGATATTCATGATGACGCTATCAAATGTTATTTGGCAGGCCGTAGACAGCGCCGATGGGCACAGAAAATCAATGCAGCTAGGGCGCTAGAAGATGCCTTAGAAGATGCAGGACACACTGTAGAGCGCGGTTCTGCTGAGAAGAACAAAGAAATAGCTGAGCTGTGGCAAGGCATCAAAGAGCAGCTCGCGGAAAAAGATGCCTCTTATCATTCGGGGCTTGAAATTCAGCCTGAGATCCATACCCCTGAATGGGCTTGCCAAATACTACGTGATAACGAAGCTACCTACGAAAAGCGTTGCGCAGCCAACAAGGTACTGACCGCAGCCCGTTTTCCCGGAATGAACTGGGATAACTCTGATCTGTGGTATGAGGCAATCTTCTGCCCTCGCCATGATGCTAAAGCCGATGGCACCCCTAGCAGAGGCCCGCTAGCACCTGGAGCTGCCCTGTGGGCTGAGGCCGATCATTGGGAATCGCTCTGGGCCGAGGACATTAAAACCGCTCGGGAAATTTTGCAGCAGCGACTCAGAGCTGCTCACCTACTTCCAAAAAACGCTCTTAAGGCAAAGCTAGCGGCCAAATTCAAGCCCTTGGCTGAAGTGCTTCTAGTTAAGGGAGAGGTGGAGCCAGGATGTGCGATCGCGGAAGAGATGAAGGCGATCGCGCTACATTTTTCATCTGAGATCAAGCGCTATTGGCGGCTGAGCTGCACGGAGGATCAATCCTCGGTGGCGATCGCTAACAAAATCCTGCGGAAGCTAGGTCTAGTAGTGGCTCGCCTTCGCAAGGTTAGCGGTGAGCACGGGCGGCAGTGGGCATACAGCGTAACTGCTATTCCGCTCTGGCAGAAGCTTGTAGCAGCTCGCAAGCAAGCTCTGGGAGGTGGTACAGATTTGCTAAGTCCCCCTAATAAACAAATTTGTACCACCAGATATTCGGCTCCACCTTTAGCCCCACCTCCGCTCTCTCCAGTTGAGGGGCGATCGCTTCTCTCAGTTACTGATCCGCCTGAAAAAGGAAAAATCAAAGCATCATGAGCAAATTCTTAACCCCTCGACAAGCCTGGAATCTCTCAGTCAGAAACGCTGCTGCCGCTGGCGAAGTGCTTCCGCTTCCCGATAGCTCGCCAACGCTGAACCCTTCACAGCTCAAGTTGTGGACAGATGTTGTCTACCGGCAAGTTAGAGCTGGCGAAATCCCTTCGCTCCCCTCTGAGTGGCTAGCGGTGCAGTCCGGCCCTGCTGAGGCACCCTGGCAGCAATCACAGCAACTCTGGAATAGGGTTGCTCAGTCCCGCCAGGGGCAAAACTCAGAGTCTCCAGCCCCACCTCCAGAATGGCGTAACCTCACTCAGCCAGAATATGAGCGCCTTAAGGCAGAGCTGGAACAGCAAAGCCAAACAATTAATGAGCTGAGAGGATATCAATAGTGGAGTCACTTCAGATTCTCATAGAGGCCATTGATCAGGCTAGCAAGCCGATTCAGGCAGTTGCTGACTCGGTAGAGCAGTTAAACAACCTCAGCGAGTCCACTAAAGCTGTTGGCGAAAGCATCACCAGCGTAGGTGAGAACCTGACTGGGCGGGTTACAGCCCCAGTTGTAGCTGGATTGAGCGCAGCGGCTTGGGCGGCGATCGATTTTGAAAGCTCAATGGCTGACGTGAACAAGGTCATGGGTTTTACAGAGGCTGAGTCAGCTGCAATGGGGCAGGAAATCTTAGGGTTAACCCGGACACTGCCTATGTCCGCTCAGGGGCTAGCTGAGATTGCAGCAGCGGGTGGGCAACTTGGGACAGCTAAAGATGAATTAGGCGAGTTCACCGAGCTGGCGGCTCAGATGTCGATTGCGTTTGATATGACAGCGGGACTAGCGGGTCAGTCTATTGGGGAGCTTAAAAACGTTTACGGCCTTACTCTGACCGAGACTGAGCTGCTGGGTGACGCGATCAACCACCTCAGCAACAATACGGCTAGCAGCGCGGGTGATGTTGTCAACGCGGCTGGCCGCATTGGCGGCGTAGCTCAGACTTTTGGCCTGGCCGAGGCTGAGACCGCTGCGCTGGCTGGTACCCTGATTAGCTTTGGCGCGGCCCCTGAGGTAGCCTCAACTGCCATCAACGGAATGCTGCCGATGCTGCAGACAGCAACTGGGCAGAGTAGCCGTTTCCAGGACGGTCTGGCCAAGCTCGGGATCGAAGCTCAAGACTTAGAGCAAGCAATCCGGCAAGATGCGATGGGCGGCCTGCAAATGTACTTGGACGCGCTCGGTCAGCTCAATGGCTCTGACCGAGCAAACGTCATTCAAGACATGTTTGGCACAGGCTCTGATGCCCAACTGCTTGGAACTTTGGCTCAAAATACAGAGGTCTTGGGCCAGAACCTTGAACTGGTAGGCGAGCAGAGTGCTTACGCTGGATCGATGCAGGGTGAATTTGAGGCTAGAGCTGCAACTACAGCTAACACTTTGCAGCTTATGAAAAATGCCTTTGGTGAAATCTTGACAAATATTGGCTCAGGGATGCGACCAGCTATTAACGATTTGTTGGGGTTAATTATTCCTCTGTCACACGGCTTTGCTGATTTTGCTGCCAGCCATCCTGGCGTTGTGAAAATAGGAGTAGCGATCGCTGCTGTTGCGGCAGCAGTTGGGCCTGCTCTGATAGTAATTGGACAGATGGTGTCTGGGGTTGGAGCGCTAATAGGCGTTTTTGCCAAGGTTAAGGGGGCTATGCTGTTCCTTGCCAATCCTGCAGTTGTAGGAGCATTGGGCAGCATTAAGAGCGTTTTTGTCGGCCTTGCTACTGGCGCGGCAGGATTGGCAGCAATCTTGGGCGGTGTGGTGTTTGCCATTTTCAAGATTAGCGGCGCTGTGATGGGTATGAACGTCACATTCTCTGACTTTATCAACATGATTAAAGTCTCCCTTATGGCTCTGCCTGCCAATTTGGCGATGCTTCCAGCAGCGATCGGCGCAATCTTTTCTATGATTCGGGCCAAGGCCCATGCAGCGGTAATTGGCATCATTACCGCATTTAGGTCAATGGTGGCTGCTATGGGCGCGGTTTGGGGCGCTGTTCGGGCAATAGCGGTTACCGGGGTGCAGGGGGTTGTTGCGGCAATTCGCGGCGGTGCGGCAAACGCAGTCGGTGCGATTCGGTCAATGGGGGCGCAGATGCTAGGCGCGATTCGGGCGATCGCTGGACAGGCTTTTAGCGCTGGGGCTCAGATTGTGCAGCGCATTGCAGAAGGTATCAGAAGCCGAGTTGGTGCTGTAATTGGCGCTATCTCCAGTGTGGCTAGTGCGGTGCGATCGGCGCTGCCGGGTAGTCCGGTCGATGCCGGTCCGCTGACGGTGCTCAACAATATCGCCAGCAACCCAGGCGCTGAGATAGTCAATATGCTGGCTGCCGGAATCCGATCGGCGGCGCCTACGTTGCAAGCGGCGATGGGCGGAGTTGGTGGTGCGGCAGTCACCGGCGCGGGCTTGGGGCTTCCTGGCGTGGGGTCTGGGGGCAGTAGCCTGACCTTGAACTACTCTCCCCAGATTACTTTGCAAGGTGGTGGAGAGGCTGCTAGAGAAGATGTGATCGCAGCCCTGAGAGAGCATCTTCCAGAATTGCAATCACTTTTGGAAGATGTAGTACGCCAGCAATTCCGTGTGGGCTATGGCTAAGAGCTTGTAAAGCTCCTTTTGGCCGCCTATAAAAGTTGTGCAATAGAATTTACATTCTTTAGAATATGAGCGCTAATCCTAAAAGATTCTTAATAGAAGTGCCCTAAAAGGTGGCTAATAGCCGCATTTGCCAGTGTTCCCACTTTGGGCAGTCCAGGCAGTAATAGGGCCAAATTCTCTGCCATAGCTTTTGCTGTCGCGTTCGTAAAATGGGGCTACAAAAAACTACTGAGTAGGTAAGTAAACAAGTAAATCAGTAATCACGTAATTTCATCCAGTCTTCCACCGCTTCCCGTAAAATTTCATTCATGCTGCGATCGCTGTCGAACGCTGCCCACTTAAGCCGCTTGTACTGGGCTTTCCCCATGTCAAAGCTGATGCGATGAGGGTACTTAGGCTTACCCTGCTCTGGCTCAACCTGCGGTGCTTCTACGGGCTGCTGAGTCGGTTCAATCTCAGGATCTACCCCGCCCTCATTAATCCATTCGTCAGCGGCGGCTTTCGAGTCTGGCTTTTTGGCAATGCGACGGCGCTTGTCTACCATGACTTAATCCCCATGAATTTGAGCACTTCCTTAGCGAGTTGCTTAATCTCTTTCGAGGCTGCCGAGCTGGGGGAAGCTTCCATAACGGTGTAGCCGCTGCTGGCCTCTGCAAAAGCTATCCGCTGAGCTATAGCCGTCTTGAGCGTTGGTATAGAGTAATCGGCTAGCGCGTCCTCTATTTCTCGTCCGATCGCCGTGTTGACTACCTTTCGATTAATGACGAATGCTGCCTTAATCTCTGGCTTGAATCCTCTTGCCTCATCAATCAACCCCACCGTCTCAGCGGCTGCCCACACGTCATAAGAGCTAGGCTGAACCGGAATCAGTACCAGGTCAGCAGCTAGGATCGCGCTTCGAGCGAGGGCAGAAACACGAGGCGGGGTGTCTACGATGCCGTGGTCGTAGTCCTTCATCAGCTCTGGCAAGTCGCGGTGTAGGGTGTTGCGGGCCATGCCGATGACGGGGAAGGGCGGCTTGTCGTCTCTGGCGGCTGCCCAGTCACTAGCACTGTTTTGAGGGTCAGCGTCAGCCAGGAGCACCCGCTTCTTAGCTAGTGCGATCGCGTGAGCGAGGTGGACAGACAGAGAAGTCTTGCCAGTACCCCCTTTTAGTGAGCTAAAGGTTATTATCATTGGTTAAGTGATTCAGTGACCAAGTGAATCATAAGCCTTCACTGAACGGTGAGGGCTTTTTTAAGTAGTTACGTAATCACTTAAAATAATGGTCACTTAGTCAAGTGACTGCGTGCTCAAGTGCAAAAAGGCCAAATGTGCCAGTTAATCAAAACGCAAGGACTAACCTAGGACTTTTTCAGGCAACTGTCACACTATGACAGTTACCTGAAACCATTGATATCTCGTCCAGCTTCCAAAATTGGACTAAATCGCTGAAACTGTTTCTAGGTAAAGGGTTTATTCAATTTGTCCCTGTTGAATAGTTGCCCTCTTACGCAACTATTCAACAGGACTAATCAGCGTTTGCGGTTGCTGGGCTGCTGCTTCAGCCATTGCTGACAAGCTCGTAGGTGAGCTGGTGACGTAAATCCCTGTCTGAGGCCGTCACGGATCAACAGTAGGTTGTAGATGGGGCTGCCGCTGCCATTCTCGGGCCACCAATGAATTCCCTGGGTGAGTCTGCCAGTTTCTCGCCAGCGCTGCAGGGTGCGATTGCTCCGCTGGAGCTGCCTAGCAGCCTCTTGCTGATAAACCGTTTCGGCTTGCGGGGGCTCTATTTTGGCTTCCAGTGCTGAAAACCGCTGATTTAAGGAGTCTAGCTGCCGCTGATTTTCTTGCAATAGTACGATCGTCTGTTCCAGCCGCTTCAGGAGCAAATTTTCTAGCTCCATCATGCCGCTATGCCATGAGCAATCGATCCTCGCTCAAGCAGTTCTGAGAGGATCGAAGCTCGAAGTTGATCCTGTGATTCGGCTTCCTCTATCAGCTTATTGAGATCGCTATCAATCATCGCTTTTGCTTCCGCTAAGCTTTCCTTCAGCCCGGCAGTCCCTTGCTTTTGAGCATCCCAGCCACATCCAAAGTCGTCAATTCTAGCGATGTAGCCATCTTCCCGCTGAATTACTGAGAGCAGAAAGCCGCGATAGATTTCAGCATGTACCCATCGAATCGGGCGGGGATTTTTTTTGTAAATCAAGGTTTTACCTCGTTTGTAAATTATCAAGATTAGTTCAGCAATCAGAGCAGCCAGCAGCGCGATCGCGCTGCTGGCTGCTCTTAGATTTGGACATTGATCAAAACGCATTTCCTGCAGGCCACCAGTCGCACTTGGCCTGGTAGGTATCTAGCGCCCACTTGCGAACGCGATCGCCCAGTGGCTTGCCATCAAGCGGCATCAGCAAATCAACTAGAAACTCATCGCCAGAGCGCTGCACTTTGACAATCACCCGGTAGGTGTGCTTGCCTACTGCGGTCGGGTACGTCGCGTAAACCATCACCGGATCGCTAGACACCGCATCCTGGTAGATGGGCTTAGCCGCGATCGCGTCAGCTTGGCTGAACAGTTCGAGCAAAGCAGCTGTGGTCATCGGTAAAATATCTCCAGTTGAAT
>JAAHIC010000259.1 GCA_010671965.1 Leptolyngbya sp. SIO4C5 | reverse complement strand
CGATCGCGCATTCCTGGCAGCACCGCCTGAACGCACTGAAAAGCGCTGGTCAGATTTAGATCAATTACCTGCTGCCAGTCCGCCAGAGAAGTCTCAGCTAGAGACCGGGTATAACCCATGCCAGCGTTGTTGATTAAAACATCAACCGGGCCAAAATCAGCTAGCAGCGACTTTAACTGCGGCTTTACCTGATCGATTTCAGCGAGATCCACCACATAGGGTCGGGCCTCTACTCCCTTAGCTTTGGCCTGCTCAGCTACCGCCGCCAGCTTTGACTGGGAGCGACTGACCAGCGCTAAATCAAAACCGTGGTTGGCAAACGCGATCGCTGTGGCTTTGCCAATACCGCTGCTGGCTCCTGTGATTAAGGCTCGACGCTTTTCTGAAAAATTCATTGCTTGCTCCAGCGAATAGCCTGTCTGATGACAAGCTTCATACAGATCAGCCCTACCCGAACTTGATGATTGGTAAAGCTGACTCAACCTGCCGAGTTTTGACCTTGGGACATAGCGCTTTCAACTGCCGCTGCAGCTTGCTGACATGCTTTGCCAACTTGCAGCCTGCTCTCATCTTAGGGGGTACGGCGCGTAGGCTGAAACCGCAAAAAAGCGCTATCCCGGAATTAGGCCCTTTGTATGTTAACAAACGTTAAGAGAAAAACCGCAAATTCTCATATTTTTCTAGGTACGGATATTGTCACTTCCCAGCGGCGGTGGGGGCGCTATTCGCTGGTGGTACCTGCGTAGTCTTCTTCGGAAAACAGGCCAATTTGACGAAACTTTTGATAGCGCAGGTCGCGCCGTTCTTGGGGCGTCAGCACCAATAGATGACCTAAATTTCTCAGCAGCGCTTTCTTTAGATTCTCAGCTGCTTCTAGGGGAGAGGCATGGGCACCGCCGATGGGCTCTGGCAGCAGCTCGTCTAAAATACCCAGGTTCTTCAAGTCAACGGCTGTAATTTTGAGGGCTTCTGCTGCCTGAGCCGAGCGACCGGCATCTTTCCAGAGAATAGCGGCGCAGGCTTCCGGACTGGCAACGGTGTAAACGGAATGCTCAAACATCAGCAGGCGATCGCCCACGCCAATGCCCAAAGCGCCGCCAGAGCCGCCTTCCCCAATCACAGTGCAAATAATCGGTACGTTGAGCCGGAACATTTCTCGCAGGTTATAGGCGATCGCTTCCCCCTGTCCCATCTCTTCTGCTTCGTAGCCCGGATAGGCACCCGGCGTATCGATGAAGCAGAAAATGGGCATGCCAAAGCGATCGGCATGTTCCATCATCCGCAGGGCCTTGCGATAGCCGCCGGGCGAGGCCATGCCAAAATTACGAGTGACGTTATCTTTGGTGTCGCGCCCTTTCTGGTGACCGAGCATCACTACCGGACGCCCCTGAAACCGAGCAATCCCCGTCACTAAGGCCGGATCATCTTTGCCAGAGCGGCGATCGCCGTGTAGCTCAACCCACTCATCGCTGATGGCCTGAATATAGTCCAGCGTGCTGGGCCGTCGCGGATGCCGCGCTACCTGCAGCCGCTGGGCCGGAGAGAGACTGGTAAAAATTTCCTGACGCAGCTGATCAGCCCGCGATTCAAGCTGATGAATTTGAGCTGAGACATCGACATCATTATCTTCTGCAAGCTGGCGAATCTGCTCAATGCGGGCCTCCAGCTCTACTAGAGGCTTCTCAAAATCCAATAAAATTGGCCTGCGTTCAGTAGTCGGCATAACTTGGCAATCAGGGACAACGCAAATAACCCGCTCGAAAAGCGGTGAAAATTTCCCAAATCAAGTCTGCCAGCGCGGCTGGCGGTATCTATAGTCGTTGCTTCTGGCAGAAATGGACTGGGTATCTAACCAAAAGTTAACAAAGGTCTAAACCCGTGCTTGACTGAAGACTGACCGATTTGATCCATCTTTTCTAGCGTAATCTGATTCCGCCCCCAAGAGAAGTTGGTGTACCACTTCTCAAATTCCAGCAGCATCGATTCAGCAAAGCAGGCAAATAGCTGACGGGCGGGAACGTCCATATTGACGATGTTCATAATCCGCCAGTCGATATCTAAGGAATGTTCCACAATACCGCCTTTGAGGACATGAATACCCGGATGGTTAAAGCGCGTGCCTAAGTTTTTAGGATATCCCCCATCCACCATCAGACAGGGCTGCTTTAGGGTAGTGGGATCTACCTCAACTCCTTTAGGCATGCTGGCCACCCAAACCACAATGTCAGCTTGGGGCAGCGCTTCCTCTAAAGTCATTGCCTTGCCGCGACCTAAACGATCTTGAAGCTGTTGCAGCCTTTCGTGGTTGCGGGCAATCAGCAGCAAGTCGCGGACGTCTGTTCGCCCGTTGAGCCACTGACAGACGGCGCTGCCAATATCTCCAGTCGCACCACAAACGGCCACGGTTGCCTGAGACAGATCGATGCCTAGCTTTTTAGAAGCCTGCTCGACTTGGCGGCAGATGATGTAGGCCGTGTGGGTATTGCCTGTGGTGAAGCGATGAAAATCTAGCTTGATATTGCGAACCTGCTGAATTTGATTCAGATTAAAGTTTTCAAAAATAATTGAGGAAAACCCGCCCAAGGCCGTAATATCAACTCCATGCTTCTGGGCATGGGCCATAGCATTAATAATTTTGCGCGTTGCGGCTTTGATGCGTCGGGCCGCCAGCATTTCAGGTAAAAAGCAGGACTCTACGTAGCGTCCTTCGATGATTTGCCCCGTGGCGCTTTTGACTTTAATCGTGTCAACGATTTGGGGGGGCGCACTGCACCAAAAATCAAGTCCCTGATCAGCATATTCTGGATAGCCCAAGTCTCTAGCAACAGACTGGGCGTGTTCTAAACTCGTAAGATGACCAATTAAACCGAACATTCTAGATTGGCTACTACAGACCTGTTTACCAGGCTTATAAAAGGACAAAACTCAGATTGACTGAGAAAAAATGGCTTCTAGCCCCTATAACCTTGAAAAGCGCGAAGCTATCTCTGTGTCGGCAGCAAATATGACTTTGACAGTCAAGGCTAAAAACAGGGTGTAGAAGCCAGTTAACAATGAAGCACAGCCAGTTGCACCAGAGCTAGACAACCGCTAGTCCCTGGGCTGAAAGCCGCATTACCTCGCGGTTGTTGAAGCCAATATTAGCTAAGGCTTCGCCGTAGGTAATCATGAAGTCTTCGACCAGCGCATCTTTTTCCATGCCCAGGACGGCGGCATCTTTAGCGACCTGATTGAGCATTTTCCAGACGAGAGGCAGGTTTTCCCGATTAGCAACTTCTAGCTCCGCTTTAGCGGATGCAAAATTGGCCTTGAGCCATTCTTCGCCAAAGTTGAGATGCTGGTATTCGTCTTTGACGACGCCTTCCGTAATTTTGCGCGCGAACTCGTCAGCAACCGGAATGTAGATGTTGTAAGCCGCGATCGCAAAAGTTTCAATAATTAGAGATTGAATCAGCAGGCAGGTGACGATGCGGCCCTCTTGCCAAGCCTGTTGAAAATTGGCGTGCAGGCTAGAGAAGAACTCGCGGGCAAAGTCCATGTCGGGTGAGACTTCTAGGTTTTTCCCACAGGCTTGAAAACCCTTCATGTGGCGAAGTTCCATCTTTGCCAACTTGGTCAGTTCGGCCTGGTTTTCAGGCAGGCTTTCAGCTAGCTGTTTGTAGTTGCTATTGGCTTCTAATTCGCCTTCAATCACGATGGCGTTAATTCGGCTATAGGCATCTTTATAAGCTTCACTATGAAAATCAATTCTGGGGCTGGCTTCAAGCTGCGGCATATCCTTAACTATTCCTGCGTTACAAAATAAAATTGATCTGTGTTAAGTACAAGAAATTGGAGATCTTGTCTATAAGGATCCAGGGTTTCTTACACCTAAATTCACACTTTACACCCTATAGCGCTCAGCGTGTGATATCAACCAGCTAACGGTAGATTCATCATAGCTACAAAATTCGGACGGGAGGCTAACGGCGGGCGATCGCTTAAAATGCTGATTATCAGCAGCTTTGAACGGCTGCCTAAAATACCTGCTGGGCTACAATTATGTTCTCAACGGCTGTGAATTCTCAAGCTACACTCTGGCGCTGGCTAAATTTAGTTTTGTTACTAAGCGGGGCTGGCTTGGTGCTGTGGCCGCTGGGCGTGGTGCTGCTGGCTTCTTTAGCTGACCCTAACAGCTTAGCTAATGGTCTGCCTGCCACCGCAGTCTGGTCTTTAGCCAGCTACCGGACAGCCTGGCAGCAGGGACAATTTTTGCTGGCTTACTTCAACTCAACCCTGGTAGCTCTGAGCGTCACAGCCCTCCAAATTTTCACCTCAGCGCTGGCAGGTTACGCGCTGGCGCGGCTGCGTTTTCGCGGTCGTCAGGCCGTTTTGCTGATTGTTTTGGCGACGTTAGTTATTCCCTTCCAGCTTTTAGTCATCCCTATTTTTTTAGTTTTAAAGTGGGGGCACTTGATCAACACTTACGGCGCTTTGATTCTGCCGACAGCCGCCAACGGCTTTGGGATTTTTCTGCTGCGCCAGTACTTTCAAACCATCCCCGTAGCGCTGGAGGAAGCCGCTGCCTTAGATGGCGCCAGTCGCTGGCAAATTCTCTGGCAGGTTTTAATCCCGCTGGCCCGTCCGGCTTTAGTTACCCTATTTTTGTTTACCTTTATTGGTGAATGGAACGATTTATTTAAGCCTTTGGTGTTTACTACGCGGCCAGAACTGCAGACGGTGCAGCTAGCCTTAGCCGCCTTTCAAGAGCAGTTTACGAATAACTGGCCGCTGCTGATGGCGGCCGTCGTCATTGCCACGTTGCCCGTCGTTTTGCTGTTTTTAATGGGTCAGCGGCAGTTTATTCGCGGCATCGCGGCAACGGGGGTCAAGAACTAGGAGACTGTTATGTTCGATCGCTGGCAAACGAGCCTAGCTGAATCTTGGCAGCACCTCAATCAGTCGGTAACGACGCTTAAGTCGTCCGCCGCTGAAACAGCTGAACGGGCAACTGATGCTGTCAGCAACTTTTCTAACCAGGCAGGCGAAGTTGTAGAAACCGTCACCGATCAGGCTGCCGCGGCGGTCAATGAGGCGGCTAGCGCTGCCGGTGAGGGTTGGGGAGAGGCAACTCGCTCTCTGACGGCCACGGCGGAGCAGACCAAAACTTCTTTGCAGGAAATGACCCAGGCCGATCCCATAGGCGGTTTCACGGGCGGATTTCAAGGGGCGATCGCGGCTTCTACGCAAACCTGGCTGAGCCAGCATCCCGTCATTGCCTGGATGGTGACCCATCCGCTGCTGGCTTTAGGGCTAGCCGTTGTAGTCTTGCTATCGCTTTGGGGCTTTTTAGGGGCGATCGCGCAGTTTGTGCGCCAAGTTTGGGTCGGCATTTTGAGCTTGCCGCTGCGGCTGATGCAGTGGCTACTGTTAGGCGTTTTTCGGCTATTTAGGCGGGCAGACGCGCTGCAGCGCTTGAAGAAAGGCCAGCCGCCGGAGTTGCAGCCCCGCTTACTAGAAATTCTCAGTCGCTTAGAGAGCCTGCAGCAGGAGCAAGCAGCACTAATGCGGGAGATGCAGGCAATTTTGGCGGCGAAGGGCATAGAGTCGGCCAAAACTCACTAAAACTAAGAGCGGCGCGGCCCCAACCGCTTAGAGAGAGGGTAAAGACTTGACCCGGTGGCCGATGTCGCGGCGGTAATAGCTCTGGGCAAACTCAATGCAGTCTACGGCTTGATAGGCATTGGCGATCGCCTGCTCAAATGTTTCCCCCAGGGCCGTCACGCCCAGCACGCGCCCGCCATTGGCCCGTACCTGCTGCTGCTTTAACCGGGTACCCGCGTGAAAAACCAGGGCGCCAGTTTCAGCCGCCGCCTCTAAACCGCCAATAGCCATACCCTTGGGATAGGTGTCAGGATATCCGGCAGCCGCCATGACCACGCAGGCGGCGGCGGCTGGTTTCCACTCAAAGGGGGGCAGATCCGCTAAGCGCTGCTCGATGCAGGCTAAGATGATTTCTTCCAGAGGCGTCTCCAACAGGGGTAAGACAACCTGAGTTTCCGGATCGCCAAAGCGACAGTTGAACTCAATTACCTGCGGCGCTCCGGCGGGGGTAATCATAAGACCGGCATAGAGGACCCCACAATAGTTGATGTTTTGCTGCTGGAGGGCTTTGAGGGTCGGCTGCAAAATTTCGGCTTCAATGCGCTCTAAAAGCGCTGCTTTGACTACCGGGGTGGGCGCGTAGGCCCCCATGCCGCCGGTATTCGCGCCGGTATCGCCTTCGCCGATTGTTTTATGATCCTGCGCGGGCATTAGAGGCCGAATAGTCTGCCCATCCGTAACCGCTAACACTGAAACTTCCTGACCCGTAAGATAAGCTTCAACTATGACGCGCTCCCCCGCTAGGCCGAAGCGGCCAGACAGAGACTCCTCGATCGCCCCCTTAGCAGCCTCTACCGTTTGAGCAACGGTTACGCCTTTGCCAGCGGCTAGGCCATCGGCTTTGACTACAATGGGTGCTCCCTGCTGTTCTACATAAGCGATCGCTGCCGCCGCCTCAGTAAAAGACTGAGAGGCAGCGGTGGGGATGTGGGCGCTTTGCAAAAGAGCCTTAGCCCAAGAA
>JAAHIC010000258.1 GCA_010671965.1 Leptolyngbya sp. SIO4C5 | reverse complement strand
TCCGCATCTTTGAGCCATATTATCGGGGTGATTATGCCCTGAGGCTGCCCGATAGCACAGGACTGGGGCTAGCGATTGTGGCTCAGGTGGTTGAACTTCTACAGGGGCGAATTGCGGTGCAGTCCGTCCCAGATCAAGGAACAACCTTTACGGTTGAACTGCCACTGCAGTGGGCTGAATAACCGAAATTAGTCCGCCTCTCCTAGGATTTTCGGCACCTTGAAGAAGCTCTCTTCCCGCTCTGGAGCGCGGCTGAGCAGGTCTTCCCGCTCGGCAAATGACTGTAGCTGATCGCCCCGCGTAATATTGCTCACCTCGATGGCGCGGGTAGTCGGCTCTACGGCTGCGGTATCTAGCTCGTTAAGCTGCTCAAAATAATCCAGAATATCGTTGAGCTGGCCGGTAAACTGCTGCTCTTCCTCAGCCGAGAGTTCTAAACGCGCTAAGTTAGCGACTTTGCGAACCTGATCTAAGTCAATCATGGGGCTGTAAATCTAACGTTTTGACAGATAGGGTTGGTAGTCCTCTAGGGCGATCGCCTTAGAGAAGTACCCGGCGCGGATTAGTAGAAAACGTCGGCCTTCATCCGGCCAGTATTTTTCAGCCAGTTTTGGGCTTCGATGTAGTTATTAGGAGCAATGGTGATGGCTTCTAGCCAATAGGCTGCTGCCTGATCGTACTGCTCATTGGCGTTTTGCGTATCGCCTTCGGCCTCAGCCTGTTCGCCGCGATAGTGATGAATAACGGCCATGTTGTTGAGCGCCTGAGGTAGTCTGGGATTCAGCTCTAGAGCTGCCTGGTAGCGTTCCAGGGCTTTGTCATGTTCGCCGTTACTGGCATGAATCAGCCCCATGTTATAGAGAATGAAGCTGCGATCGTAAGGATTTTCTTCCAGCTTCAGGGCTTCATCATAGTTCTGCATAGCTTCAGCATATTCGCCGTCCGCCTGAGCTGACATGCCATCGCGGTAGTAGGCAAATGCTTCCTTGGCGCTCTGCTTGGTCGGCATCAGCTTCAGGATCAGATCCGCCATGACGGTAAAAGACTTGTCAATGAAGTTATCGTTGCGCTGGCTCCTGGGCATAGGTATCCTCTGCAGGTGTCCGACAAAAGTAGGGGAAGGAAAATGGCTCGGCCAAACCGTGTTTTTCTACTTTAGCGCTGATGGGTGAGGACTGAAAGACTCCGTTACAGAGCTAGGAAGAGATTGGTTCCTGCAGGTGTAAGCCCTGATGCAGGCAGCTGACCAAATCTGCCAGGGTGTGAATCTGGGTTTCATCAAAGCCGTCACTGATATCGACGCCGAAGGTAGCGCAGAAGTCATCACAGAGGGTCATTGCCCAGTCAAACCAGCAGATAGCGGGAAATTGTAGATCCTCAACTAGGCGATCGCTGGGGCGCAGTCGCCCGGTTTCTAAGCCTGAATAGTCCTGCAGATGGGTATAGACAAAGTCAATTAGGTCTGAGGAAAACGCCTGGGAGTTGTTCTCGCTACCCTGCCAATAGCTGCTAAACCACATTTCCAAGCTGAGCCGCTCCCGCGATCGCAAGGCTTGCTTGACCTGCTGCCGCAGTTGTAAATCTGGGCTGAGTTCAGGGTAGGTACTGATACTGGAATAGAGATTTCTGAGCTTTTGCCACATGGGTTAAAACGGCTTTGCACAGGACGTTCAAGCCTCTTCTAGAGTATGCCCCGGTGGCCCAAATCACCAACTGCTCGGCCAATAGTCCGTCGCTCCAATAACCTGGTCGTGAACACGGCGCTATTGCGATCGCAGCAGATTTTGCATGTCCGGTTCTGACAGAGGGGGACTGACAAAGTGGCCCTGCACCATGTCGCAGTCGTTAGCGATCAAGAAGTCTAGCTCGTGGGGTGTTTCGACTCCCTCGGCGATCACGCTCAGCTGTAAATTGTGCGCCATCTGAATTACCGCAGTTAGAATAGCGATGTTTTTGGCATCTGCCGTAACGCCTCGCACAAAGCAGTTATCAATTTTGAGCATGTCAATGGGCAACTGCTTCAGGTAGCTCAGCGAAGAATAGCCAGTACCAAAGTCGTCGATGGCAATACAAAGACCAATCGCTTTAAGCTCCTGCAAAACTCTTACCGCTGTTTCGGTATCCTGCATCAGCGCGGTTTCAGTTAGCTCTAGTTCTAGGCAGTCGGGACTCAGCTCAGTTTCCGTCAGAATTTGAGCAATTGTGCGGGTCAGATGGGGCTGATTGAACTGAACGCTAGACAAGTTGACGGCAACGCGGATAGGCGGCAGTCCCTTATGCTGCCAGGCGCGGGCCTGCTGGCAGACCGTACGCAAAATCCACTCGCCAATGGGGACAATCAGCCCTGTTTCCTCAGCCAGGGGAATAAACTGAGCCGGAGAAATATAGCCCTGTTCTGGGTGCCGCCAGCGGATTAGGGCTTCTGCGCCGGTAATTTTACCTGACTTGAGCTGCTGCTGCGGCTGATAGTAGACCTCAAACTCCTGGCGCTCTAAGGCATAGCGTAGCCAGGTTTCCAGCACAATTTCGTCATTGGAAACCACGGGCATATCTGTACGATAGAACTGATAGTAGTGGCTCTTTTGCTGCTTGGCCCAGTCTAGGGCCGCATCGGCCTGACGCAGCAGTACGTTGATATCCTGAGTATCTTCCGGGTAGAGGGCGATGCCGATGCTGGTGGTGACAAATACCTCCTGCCCTGGCAGGGAAAAGGGCCGCGAGAGACAGTCAATAATTTCTTCTGAAACTTCTACCACGGCCTGACGATTGCGAAAAGACGTCAGCAAAACAGCAAACTGATTACCCGTCAGGCGGGCAATGGTGGCGCTTTTGGGCAAGCAGGCGGTCAGCCGCTGGGCGGTGGCCTGCAGCAACGTATCTCCGGCGGGGTAGCCCATGACGTTGTTGACCTGCCGCAGGCGATCGAGACTGACCGAAATCAGAGCGACCCGCTGATTGCGCTGAATCGCTTTTTGCACAGACTGCGAGAGTCGCTGATACAGCAGCCGGTGGTTAGGCAGATCGGTGAGGCTGTCGTAGTGAGCTAGCCGATTCAGGCGTTCGGCAGTGTGCCGTAAAATATTGACGTAGCGCTCGGTGATGGCATTTTGCTTGTCTAGGCGAGCGGCGATCGCCGGTAGGAGTTCTGCGTCAGAAAAGGGTTTGACCAGGCAGTCATCCGCCCCAAGTTCCATACTCTTGCGCAGGTAGGCAGCATCGGTGCGATCGCTGAGCAAGATAAACGGCAAGATCGCTAGCTCAGAATCCTGCTGCATTTGAACCAGCACGTCATGACCCGTGATATCCCCGAGCGTCGTGGCGCAAATAATCAAATCAGGGCGCTGCTCTGACGCGAGCTGAATACCAGAGTGGCCGTCTACAGTCGCTGTGACAGCATATCCTTCAGTTTCAAGCAGTTGCTGCAACTCTTCACGAACCGCAGCATCATTTTCGATAACAAGAATTTTCTGCATGGATGCTATTAGATGCTGGAGCCTCCACTGCAGTGATGCAAAGCTAAAAGTTTAGGGACGAAGAAGTCGACGTGTGTGTACACCTGGGCAATTCATCTCTGTTGTTAGTAGAAAAGATCTGTCAGCGCTTCAAGCGTGGTCGGTCGCTAATGAGCCGTACGGAGAACAGAAATCAATTGAGCACCCTTTGTAAGATCTTAGCTAGCCGCTGCCTGATAATACTGAATTAAATTAGGCTGGATGACAAATCTTTGCCAAAGTTTCAGTAAAGTCAGGATACGAAATAGCGGCGGCTTCTGCACGCTGAATGGTTGTAGTCTCCTTGGCTCTAAGGGCCGCTATGGCTAAGCTCATAGCAATCCGATGGTCAGTATAGCTGTCTAGCTGATTTCCTTGAAGGGAGTCTCCCCCCTCAATCACCAGTCCGTCAGGATTTTCGCTAACGGTGGCTCCCAATTTTTGCAGCTCAGCAGCCATTGCCGCTAAGCGATCGCTCTCTTTTACCCGGAGTTCTGCCGCATCGCGAATCGTCGTTCTCCCCTGAGCAAACGCTGCGGCGACCGCCAAAATCGGCACTTCGTCTATCAGCCGCGGAATTAGGCTCCCTGCTAACACGCAGCCCTTGAGCGGTCGATAGCGCACCCGCAAATCGGCTACCGGCTCGCCTGTCACTAAACGTTCATTTTCCAGAGTAATGTCAGCATCCATCTGAGCCAGCGCCTCTAAAACCCCGGTGCGGGTAGGATTGACGCCAACATTCTCAATCACCAGCTCAGATCCAGGAATAATCGCCGCTGCCACCAGCCAAAAGGCGGCTGAGCTAATATCACCGGGGACAATCACGGTTTGGCCCGTGAGCTGGGCCGGGCCGTGGAGCGTGACGCTGTGGTGCTCTGCGTCAATACTGAGGTCAGCGCCAAAGGCTCGCAGCATTCGCTCGCTGTGATCGCGGGAGAGGCTGGGTTCGCTGACAGTGGTTGCCCCGTCTACCATCAGCCCGGCCAATAGAATACAGGACTTGACCTGGGCTGAGGCAATAGGGGAACGGTAGTGAATCGGGCTGAGAACGGTGCCCTGAACGGCCAACGGCGCTAGCGAATCACCCTTACGACCCCAAATCCTTGCGCCCATCTGGCTTAGAGGCTTGACAACGCGAGACATGGGGCGCGATCGCAGTGAGTCATCCCCGGTCACAGCAAAAAAGCGACCCGGCTGAGAGGCCAATAGCCCCAGCATTAGCCGCAGCGTAGTGCCAGAGTTACCGGCATCTAAAACCTCGGCTGGCTCTTGTAGATTGCCAACGCCTAAGCCTTTAACCTGGATCCATTCCGCCTCCAAATCGGAGATCTGCGCCCCCATTGCCTGAAAGCAGCGGGCGGTACTGCGCGGATCTTCCCCCAGCAGCAGTCCCTTGATCCGGGTTTCGCCCTGAGCGATCGCCCCCAGCATCAAAGCCCGATGAGAAATAGATTTGTCGCCGGGGACTTGAATGCGACCTTGAAGCGCTAAGCCGCCGGGTGGCACCGTAATTCTCAGGGTTTGGTGCGGTGGGGCCTCTGTCAGATGAACGATACCGGCAGACATGGATTCACAGCTTTAGATAGGCGCTTGTGATTTTACCGCTTTCTGCCAGAGGTTCTCAGTTTTGGGCGGAAAGTTCATGCTGCCGCAGGGGCATGGCGTCGATGGTGCTAAACAGATCCTCAGGCTGAATTGGCTGGCGATCGCGCCGCTTTACCGTACCGTCCTTGCCAATTAACAGCACTGCGAACTCTTGCGGATCGACCGCAAACCGTACGCCGAGCCGAGCCGCATCTTCAGCGCTTAAGGGCTGTCCGTTGAAGGTGCTGGCATCAGTCACAAAGATTTCAACTACAATCAAATCTCGCTCCTGGAGCCCTGGAGTACAGTCAGCCAGCAGCGCTTTTTGCCGCTGATAGGTGGGCGTACTGAAGGCTGGCGAAAATATGAGCAGCAGCCGATTCTGCCAGCGATAACTATCCAGATGGAAAGGGGTGGCCGGAGTGTTCATGGCAGCAGGTGGGTGAGTGGGCGTCTGTTGGCGGAGAGGGCTGTGACTTCTGCAAAGCAGGGGATACCCCACAGACCAGATTCTCTCTGTTCTAACGAAGTTTGAGGAGAACACCCAGAGTCGCAAGACGGATTTTCCCGCTCTGTGGCAGACTCACTCTCCGGCCTGAGACTGCTGCAAATAGAGAAAAGCTTCTACTTCCGGCGCTGAGGGCTGAGCCGCGATCGCCCCTGCTCGCGTAGTGGTCAAGGCGCCGACAGCGCTGGCATAGGCAACTACCGAGCGAGCGATCGCAGGATCGCTGAGCTGAGCGGGGCTGACCTGTCCTAGCTTGTGGAGAAAACCCGCTAGAAAAGCATCCCCAGCGCCTGTCGCATCTTCACTATCGACGGCAAAAGCCGGAAAGCGATCGGCATGGCCTGCTAGCCAGTAGTAGCAGCCTGCTGCTCCCGCTGTGATCAGTACCCCTTTCAGCGTAGGAAGCTGTTGGGCGATCGCGGTTGGATCTTGGGTATCAAAAAGCCAGTAGGCTTCGTCTGCCGAGAGTTTTAACCAGTCTATCCCTGGCAAAATTTCCCGCAGGGTAGCCGGAGCGATTTCTGGCTGCGGCCAGAACATAGGTCGCCAGTTAATATCAACCACGGTCATAACTGAGTGAGCCTGGGCCTGCTGCAGCGCCCACCGCATGGCTGCCCCGGTCAGTTCATAGGCTAGTCCTAACGTGCCCGTGACTAAAAACTGAGCCGAGTTAAATAAATCAGGACTCAGCGGCTCAACAGCCAGTTGGGCATCGGCAAACTGGGCTGGATTGGGTTGGCTAAAGCCGGCAAAGGTGGGGCTACCCTGGCGATCGCGCAGTACGTAAACCTGACGAGTCGGGGCTTCAGGATGCTGCTGCAGGTCAGCACAGTCAACGCCACAGTTCTGCAGCATCGCTATCAGGGCCTCTCCCCATTTGTCAGTACCCACACAGCCGACAAACTGAGTCGCCGTCCCCAATTTAGCCAGCGCGCAGGCGACACTAGCCAGCGCGCCGCCGGGATAAGGTGTCCAAGATTGAACCTCAGCCAGGGAGACGCCAATCTGATCGGCTGTGTGGG
>JAAHIC010000257.1 GCA_010671965.1 Leptolyngbya sp. SIO4C5 | reverse complement strand
ACCATCTAGGTTGTAGGTACGAATTTTGACCCAGCCTTCCAGAATAAAATAGACTGAGCTGCCCCAGTCATTTTCTAACAAAATCACCTGATTGGCAGGATGGCGACGTGTTACCACCTGGGCAGTTGCCTTTTCAACCGCCTCCTGCGGCAGCTCCGCAAAAAAAGGAGCGGCCTGGATTAAGGCGCTGTCAACGTGATGATCTCTGGAAGGGTAACGAACGTCCATTGAGGCTCAAAAAACACGCTTTGGCATCACATAATTCGGATACGGCGGCTTGCACACTGGCCAAGGCTGCCTCGGTCAGCGCAAGCCGCAATAGCTAACTGCAGCCGACTAAACGAGATATATTACAAAACTAGCAGTCTAGACCCTCAAGCGCTAGCTGTAGCGCAGCCCTCTTCCTGATGTTATCGGAGTTATTAACTATAGCATCCCCCTTAAGACTTCAGATATTTTCTCAGATTCTTATCGGCTGCCGGAGAGAAATTTGTTGAGAAACGTCATTTTGGGGGTCGCCTGCTCTACACTTTGAGCAACAGATTGACTGAGGCAAGCTAATCTTTAGCAAGGAGGTCTGTTTGAGGGGTGCACGCTGTTTCGGCGATCGCCTTAAATAGCTTCCATCGCCGCATCATAGCGACATTGTGTTCAGGGTTTTTGGTGTGACTTCTCAGCAGGATAAAATTCGACAGCTGATTGCTGAAATTGACGCTGTACTCGGCGAAGCCAGTCCGCGCCTGCCTTGGGAAAAGTCAGGCGAGATCAATCAGCAGCGCCAGACCCTAGAGAAAATTCGCGCCTATCTCAACTCACCTTCAGCCCTGGCTCAAGCGCCGCTGGCCGCGCAGAACACCAGCCCTGAGACAGCCCCGATGTCCCCTGAAACCTCTGCTCAGCAAGTTTTGCAGGCGCTCTTACAGGAGATGGACTATCTGCGCACCCAAATGCTGCAGCCTATGCGGACAGAGGTTGATGCCCTGCAGCAGCAGCGAGACAGCCTGCTACAGGAAGTACGTCATTTAGAATTAGAGCGACTGCGGGGAACTGTCGATCGGGAACTGCCACCGTCGCTAGCGAACTTTCTACAGGTCCTCAATGAGCAAATGCAGGAAGCGCTAACGCAGCGCTTAACCCAGGCTATAGAGCAGTCAAATCGCGATCGCCTGCTGCAGGGAGACACGACGACCGATTTACTGGGAGAGGGCAGCGGCCAGCAATTAGCTCAGATCCAGCGCTTACAGGCCCAAAGCGATCAGCTTTTGCTCAGGCTTGACTCGACCCTAACAACGGTTTTTGAAGCCCTGCAGAACAGCATTGACAGCTATCAGGAATCGCTGTCCCAGGGACTTAAGAATATGCACAGCTTGGGGCAGCAAGGAGAAGTTGTCGTGGCTGCGCTGATCAATCATCTGGCTGAACGGCTCAGCCGCGAAGCCTCTGCCTATTTGACCTCAGAAGCGCGATCGCCTGAAATACAGCGGCTGCTAGCCGCCCAGTCAGATACCTACGAAACAGCCGCGACTACTGAGATTGCAGACATTGCCGCCTCGGAGGCTAACGCCGAAGTTTCCCCTGATCTGTCAGCGGCTGCCCTTGATCTAGAAGCGCTTGACCTAGATTTCGACTTCGACGAGGACGAAGATATTACGCTGCTGCAGCTAGACCAGGAAATTACTCAGCTCCAGCTTGACGATGAGTCAGCCACCGAGAATCTAACTGCCGACACAGAAGCGACCGACACAGAGACGACCGACACAGAAGCGAATCTAACGCCAGAAGAACCAACCGCCTCGGCAATTACAGACTCTGAGCCGCTAGACTTTTTAGCCGCAGCGACTCCCGCCGCTGCGGCCCGGCCCGATTCTCCCCAAGCTGATATCGATACGCTTTATGAAAGTCTATTTGGTTTAGAAGACATTACAATCGCCGAGGATGAACCTCAACCGCTAGCGCCCGATGAACCTGTGTCATCTCAAACGGCTGCATCCGCCGAGGGCAGCAACCTCGCACCCGACGAAACGGCAGAAACCGAAGATCTGGCGGCTGAAGCGACAGCGGCAGACCTGCCAGAACCAGGAACGCAGCAGTCACAGGATCTAGATGCGCTGCTTCTGGGCGAGATGTCGGCACCGACGGAAACGCCGTCAACGCCTATCACCCTGGATTCCTTTTTTGCTAATGACGATGAAGACACGCTGATTCAGGCGACAGATACAGTACCTGAAACTATTTCGTCTCTAGCTGAGCTGCTGCCAGAGAGCGATCGCTCTCGTCCCGCTGATAGCTTTTTAGGCGCGCTAGATGAAGAAACGAACCTAGCTGCAGAGCTGCTTGCTGAAGATGCCTATGTGCCAGCACCGCCTAATGAAGATCTGCTGGTGGATGAAATTTTGCCGGAGTCAGACAGTGCGGAGCTGGAGTTGGATGCGTCTGTGCTACAGCAGCTTAGCGCTGATCTATCGAGCCTAGAAGGATTAGACTCTGATGCGCTCAATGACACGGTTGATTTGATGGGCGATCGCGCCGAGAATGGCCCAAACTTCGCGGCTGACTCGGCAGAAAGTGAAATAGCGCCTGACCCGACAACGACAGCACCGCTGAGCGACTGGAGCACCTTGGCGGATGAACTGCAGGCTGAGAATGCTGAGAATATCGAAGCGGTCGCAGAAACAGGGGCTACGCTGGAAGATCTGATGTCAACTGCAGCCCGGCAGTCAGCCGCTGCTGAAACAGCGGCTTCACTCTCACTGGCGGCCCTCGATGAGCTTGATTTGGAGAATTCGGATTTAGATGAGGATGACGAGGAAGACAGAGAACCCTCATCCCAATCCGCCGATGATGCCACCCTGTTTGATACCGTCGATGACGCTGCAGCTGAAACGGCTGCTGCGCTCGATAATCTATCGGCAGGCCAAATCGATGACCCAGCAGAGTCAGACCCATCGTCGGCAGAGCCAACCGATCTGTCCTCAGCATCTTTAGCATCTCCCTCTCCCGCAGCCTCATCTGCTGAGACGCTTCAGCCAGAGGCATCTGCAGCAGCGTCGCTGGCTGAGGCTGCCGATCAGTTTGCAGCAACAGCTTCAGCACTGCCGCCAGAGGCGCCCAATCCTGTCCAGCAGCGGACGTTTGCGGCTGAAGCAGATGATTCTTCACCTGAAGCTGAGCTATCAGCGCCAGAATCCGCCGTTAAACCAGATATTCCAGATGCTGACCCGCTGTCATCGCGAGAAGATAGCTTGACGGCAGAAACCGAGCCAGCTGACCTACGGGTAGATTCGCCAGAGGAAGCTGCCGCCACCAAGCCGCTCCCTGCAACAGATGACCCTGTCGCCGCAGCGACCGTCTTGCCGACTGGCCCTGAGACGGCATCTGCAGAGGAACAGCTCGGCTCGGCTACAATCGATGGTGGCCTGCCGCCTGCAGAGGATGAGACTGAGCCAGCACAGCAGTGGTTTCTCAGCCTTGATTTAGGCACTACCGGCCTCTCTGCCGTGCTGATGGATCGCCTAAGCAACCAGGTCTATCCGCTTTATTGGCTAGCCGCAGATACCGCTACGGCAGCAGACGAGCGTAATTTCCGACTGCCCGCGATCGCTCAAGTGCGCACCCATTCTGCTGCTGAGTCAGCGCAGTGGCAAGTTGAGGCAGTGGGGCTATCAGCGCTGACGCGATCGCAGTCTTCCAGCGCAGCCACTCCCAGCCCTGATCAGCTCATGCTGCGCCACTTTAAGCCGTTGCTCAAAGTAACGGTGCCGCTGGACGAAATGACTCCGCAGTTACAGTGGTCTGAGCGTCATCAGCTCCCGCTTGCCTCTGTGCAGGCGGTTTTACAACAGCTATTAGCGAATCTGCGCGATCGCGCCTGTGCGGCGTTGGGCCTCACCCAGCCGTTACCTGACGTCCTAGACCAGCTACAAGGCGTTATCGTGGGCTATCCGGCTAACTGGCCGGACACTTACAGCTTCAATATTCGAGAAGCGGTTCTAGCAGCCCAGCTCGTCAGTCAGCCAGAGCAGGTCTTTTTTGTGGAAGACGCGATCGCTGTTGTCCTTTCCGGCCTACCCCAGCCTACTGCTGACACCGAACCCACTGCCTCTGGCGTGACTCGTCAGCAAACCCTCTATCAGGCTCGCTGGCAGGGAGGCACGGTCGTGATTGATGGCGGCGCAACGCTCACTGAGCTAGCAGTTGTAACCGTTCCAGCAGACTTGATGGCGCTCAACCACAAGGACTTTACCCTGCGCAGCTTCGCCTATGGGGGAGATGCCATTGACCAAGACATCGTTTGTCAACTGCTCTATCCCAGTCACACCTGGCAGATCCGCGATCGCGCGGCTCAGACTACAGCCAGCGGCCCTTCCCAGTCGGCTGGCTGGAACTGGCAGGCTGCCTCGCTGATTTCTACCGCTGATTGGCAAGATTTGCAGTTAGAAAACTTAACGCTGCCTCGCCCCGGTGAAGCCGACTTAGAGCATCGGCACCGCCTGCAGCAGAGACTCAACAGCTCACTGGTCGGTCAAAGCCTGCTGGAAGCTGCCCGCCACCTGAAGCTAATTCTGCAGCATCAGGGCCAGTTTCAGCTTAACCTCGGCAATCGCCAGTGGACAATCAAACGCCGCGAGCTGGAAAGTCGGATTTTCTTACCCTATATTCAGCGGGTCAATCAGCAGCTCAATATGCTACTTAGCCAGACCGGCTTATCGGCACAGGCGGTTAATCAGGTTGTCTGTACCGGCGGCTCGGCTTCTCTAGCCGCTTTTGCCCGCTGGCTGCGGCAAAAGTTTCCCAACGCTACTATTATTCAGGACACTTACCCAGGCGATCGCCCACCCAGTTGCAGCCGCGTGGCTTACGGATTAGTCAACCTGTGTCGCTATCCGGAGGTGCTAGAGATAGCCCGTCAGCAGTACAGCGATTATTTCTTGCTGGCTGAACTCTTGCGCGTTTTTCCCGATCATCCTTTGCCCGTCAGCGGCATCATGCACCACCTAGAAGAACAAGGCATCAATACTCAGGTCTGCCAGATGCATATTTTAGCTCTGCTAGAAGGCCACCTGCCCCCCGGATTAATTCCGACCGAAACCGATGCGGCTCTGATTACGGCTGAATCAGCCCAGCAGGCAGAATACGCCGCGTTAGCAGCAGCGCCGCTGTTTACCAAGCAGGGCAACCAGATCTACGTGCCGAATCTGGAACAGAGCGAACGACTAAAACAGCACCTAGAAACTCTGCTAGCCAATAAGCAGCAAACACTTGACGAGCCGCTTATTACCAACCTAGTCGCTGAGATGCCCTAAGCCCCTTGTTGACAAAGGCACTCGGCTCAGCTTCTGGCAATGGGCTTTTTGCTAGTTGTTCAGCGCTCTCAGGCGACAAAACTTCTTGAGTAACGTCTCTAACGCTCAAGAGAAAAATTATTGGATAAATCATAGACTTTTAACACTATAACGCCGTTTGTTGATAGAATTTAATCTATAGAAAGTTTCCCGGAGGCGTACCGTTGATTCACGCAACGCTACATCAGCTTAAGGTTTTCGAAGCGACGGCCCGACACGGTAGCTTTACCCGCGCTGCCGAGGAACTGTATCTGACGCAGCCAACTGTTTCGATTCAGGTCAAACAGTTGACCAAGGCGGTAGGTCTGCCACTGTTTGAGCAGATTGGTAAGCGTCTCTTTTTGACTGAGGCAGGCCAAAAGCTGTTGGATACCTGTCAGGAAATTTTTGAAGGGCTATCTCAGTTTGAGATGGCCGTAGCTGATTTGAAAGGGATGAAGCAGGGACAGCTCAGTCTCGCCGTCATTACTACTGCTAAATACTTTGTGCCACGTCTGCTGGGGCCTTTTTGTCAGCGCTATCCCGGCATTGATATTTCGCTGAAGGTGACGAACCACCAGCATATTCAAGAGCGGATGGCTCATAACGAAGATGACCTGTATATCATTAGCCAGCCGCCAGAGCAGCCCGATCTAAAGATTCATCCCTTTTTAGAAAATCCGCTGATTGTGCTAGCACCTAAGTCCCATCCGCTAGCAGGACAGGCCAAGATCCCAATCACGGCCCTCAACGATGAGTCTTTCATTATGCGGGAACCCGGTTCGGGAACCCGGCAGGCTGTTCAAAAGCTGTTAGAGCAACACAAAATTGATGTTAGAGTTCGCTTAGAGCTAGGCAGTAATGAGGCAATCAAGCAGGCGATCGCGGGGGGTTTAGGCATTTCTGTCCTTTCCCAGCACACAATTATCTCAGAAGGCACTGCCGGAGAGTTTGCCATTCTAGACGTTGAGCATTTCCCCATCGAGCGTCACTGGTACGTGTCTCACCTGGCGGGCAAGCAGCTTTCAGTCGTCGCCGAGAGCTTTTTGCAATATCTGATGGAAGAAAGCCACGAGATTGCTGAGAAGTTTTTGCCCAACTTAGGCCGCGATTCTCTCAAACAGCAGTTGGCTAAAACGAGAGCAGCAGTTGGCTAAAACGAAGGTTTCGAGAGCTATAGCTGTAGTCAATCAGGTTAGGACGTAGACTGGAATAAGTTGATACGGTTACTTGACAATGGCTCGACCCTACAGCGAAGACTTCCGGCAAAAAGTGATTGAGGCGATCGAGTTGGATGGTCT
>JAAHIC010000256.1 GCA_010671965.1 Leptolyngbya sp. SIO4C5 | reverse complement strand
GAAAGACTGATGGGGATAAAACAAAAAACAAGCCTTTCTCGATTTTCAGTTTTCTTCAGCCTCTGAGACAAAGTCCAGTAAAATTCCCCAAAGCCCTCTCATTCTGCGCAGCAGAAAATAAGTCCGGTGGCAACCAAGCGCCAAGCCCTGTCTGACCTGTTTAAGACTCGCCTTTCACGGCGGATTGTTTTTTGGGTCTTTGCCAGCATTGTGCTGATTGAAGGCATTATTCTCATTCCTTCGGTCTACCGCCGCGAGCGCGAGCTTTTAATCTATCAGCAGGAGTTAGCCGCCGCCAAAGCCTCAGGGCTACTGGCTCAAACCGCTCTCCCCCAAACAGAGGCTGCGCTGCTCATGCGGCTGCGGACTACCCAGGATGACACTGCCGTGGGAGGAGCACTCTATCGGGCGGAGGGAACTCTAGTCGGCACTTTCGGCGAAGCGCCAGCGCTGACGTTCGCTGATGTAGCAGCTGGGCAAGAAACGCTGCTTAATCGCGCTCAGCACCGTTATGATGCGGTTTGGCAGATGTCGCCTCTAGACGGACAATATCTCCTAATTATTCGCCACGATACGACCTTGGTGCGGCAGGAGGTGATTGCTTTCATTGGCCGTATTACCGGCTTAGTAGTGATCATTTCTTTTTTTGTCACCGGGGCGACCATGATTGTGCTGGAGCGGCTGCTGATTACGCCTATTTTGCGGCTGCGGCGGGACTTGCTCAAGACCGGACGGGCGATTAGCGCCGATCAGGACGCACGGTTAGTTGCCTTTGAATCAGCGAAAACCTATCGCCAAGACGAACTAGGCGATGTGGTAACAGCTTTTGAGCAGATGCTACAGCAAATTTCTGAGGCGATCGCTAACCGCAAGCAGGCCGAAGCCGAGCTACGCCTATCAGAGGAAAAATTTTCTAAAGCGTTTCGCTCTAGCCCTAACCCCATCACCATGAGCACGATGATCAATGGCAAGCTGATCGAAGCCAACGACAGCTTTCTGCGGCTCCACGGCAGTTCCTTAGAGCAGGTGATTGGGCAAACGGCCTTAGATCTGAAGCTGTGGGCTAATCCCCGCGATCGCCAGCAGATGATTCAGACTATTCGCGATCGCGGCTATATTCGCAACCGGGAATACTGTTTCCTCACCCGCACTCAGGAAAGGCGTACGGTGCTGTATTCAGCAGAGCAAATTAGCATCAATCAGCAGGACTGTATTCTATCTGTGGTTAGCGATATCACCGAGCGCAAGCAGGCGGAAGAAGCTTTGCGGGCTAGCGAACAGCGGTTTCGGATGCTGGTAGAGCAGGCGGTAGATGCCATCTTTGTGGTTAATGAGCAGGGGGGCTTTGTCGATGCCAATCAGCAAGCCTGTCACAGTCTGGGCTATAGCCGGGCTGAGCTGATGCAGCTATCGGTGACCGATATTCAACAAGATCTCACGGCAGAGCAGTTTTCCCAGCTCTGGCAGTCTCTCACAGTAGGCAGTCCGGCCACCGTTGAAGGCACCCATCGACGGCAAGATGGTAGTCAGTTTCCGGTCGAGGTGCGGCTAGGGCTGCTGGAATTTGGCAGCGATCGCCTAATTTTGGCACTAGCTCGTGACACCAGCGAACGGAAGCAGGCTGAGGCAGCGCTGGCACGGCTGGCGGAAATCGGTGAGCTAGCCGCCATGATTGTCCATGAGGTGCGCAATCCGCTGACCACGGTGCTGATGGGGCTGAGTTCCTTCAAACGGCTTGATTTGCCGGAGCGAGCACAAATGCGGTTGTCCTTCGCGCTGGAAGAATCGGAGCGGCTGCAGCGGCTATTAAATGAAATTTTGCTCTATGCCAAACAGCAAAATCTAGCTCTAAGCGAACTCGATCTCAAAGGTTTACTGGCGGAAATGCTGGAGTCGCTGCAGGCGATGCCTGCCGCCAGCGATCGCCAAATTCAGTTCTCTGTTCCTGAGCAGCCAGCACCGATTCTAGGCGATACCGATAAGCTGAAGCAGGTGTTCATCAACCTGATTGGCAACGCCTGTGAGGCGATCGCTGGCGGAGAGCAGGTTTTCTGTCGTTTAGAGATTGACCAACCGCAGCAGCGGGCTGTAGTTGAGGTGCACAACGGCGGTGAACCGATTCCATCGGAGGTTTTGCCCAAGCTGACCCAGCCTTTTTTCACCACCAAGTCTTCCGGCAATGGACTGGGATTAGCAATCACCAAGCGAATCATTGAAGCGCACGGGGGCGAGTTGGCGATCGCCTCAGCCGCCGCTACTGGCACCACCGTCACCGTCACGCTGCCGCTGAAGCCGACCTAGATAGGTAGTGTCTCAGACCCGGAAACGCAGAGAGACCAGAAGCACACTATCAGGCCGGACAAGGACATTGCTGCTGCACGCGGCCCAGTAAAACTTCTAGATTGAACGGTTTGACAATATAGTCGTTCGCGCCGACCTGCTGAGCAACTGCCTGATATTCCACCTCAGACAGGGCCGTGACAAAAATAATTGGCTCTTGATAGCCAGACTGACGCAAAGCCTGACAAATTTCGGGTCCCGATAGGGTCGGCAGTTTCCAATCTAGCAGCACCAAATTAGGCTGCATTGACTGAGCCGCTTTTAATCCCATTAAGCCGTCATAGGCAACAGTAACCTGATAGCCCTCATCCAGCAGCTCCAGCTCCATCAGCTTAGCAGTGTTGGGATTGTCTTCAATGAGTAGGATGTGCATAGCCAATGTCACCATTTAGGTCGCCTCGATACCTCTCAGTATGCCCCGGTGATCTGAATCACTTGTGACCGGCAAATGAGTTCTTGCTGAGAAAGTCTCGTTGTCTAGGCTTACCTACTTGCTAGCTCGTAATTGCTGCAGCCCTGACACGGCCCGGTGGGATTTACGGCACAGCGCAGCAGCTCTGACCCGGCATTGTAGCGGCAGCTTACATCGCCAATCACCCAGCGATCGCCCACCTGACTCCTTTCCTCAGTCGATTTAGCAGGCTGAACATAGAGAGCAATTTTGCTGAGGCGATAGCGACTAGCCTTGAGCTGATAGCGGTGGCGACGCTCCAGCACCGCATAGGTTTGGCCGCTAAATTCAATATGAGTACCGGGCTGGGGCATCCAGTCTAGATAGACCCTGCCAAGCGACTGCTGAGAATGATTAAGAATTAGCTCAGTGGGTAGTAAATCTGGCTCCATAAATTCCGGCGATCGGCGTATTTTAGGCAGTCAAACGGGTAGCTTTAACCATAGCAGCTCTCCAGTCCCTGAAAAGGTTCGTTACAATTGCAGGAACGTTCGGCAAACGCCAGCTTGACCCCGCCGAAATTTTCACAAGAGACGGCAGCTAGTGGGTGCTGGTTCATCGGTTGGTAAAGAACGCGATCGCGCTATGTCGGTTAACCAAGTCTATTACGAATCTCTGCTAGCTGAATGCAGCAGCTATGAAGGAGCTGTTGAGCTGCTCAAGCAGTATCGTCCCTACTTAGAAACTTTGCCCAGTATGCGGCGTCCAGCCGACAGCCTGATTGCCCTGCCGCTGCCAACAGCGCGGATTCGGCAGTCAGTTGTTTTTCAGCCAGCGCCAGGGCAGCCGACCGCCACCAAAGAGGTGTTGCAGCTTCCCTGCGATGTCGTTTTTTTGATGTGCGATCCGGAATGGAAGATTAAAACAGGCATAGAAATCTGTCTGTTTATTCATCGACCTTACGAAGACTTTTCCGACCTGCTGAGTCGCTGGCGGCAGACCCAGATTTTGTTGGATAAAGGCTATGAATGGCTGTTGCCCCTCAAGCATAAGCATTTACTGAGCGAAGGGGCAGACATGCCTCATCCTCTATTTGTGGTGTTTCCAGACACCCCGACCCGAATCGCCAAGGGTCTGAGAGGCGCGACGCTACCTGTAATTTGCCATGCCACGACGCAGCTTGCAGCCGCTGTTGAAGAAGCCGTTGCTGCGTCTGGCTCCGATGCGGTAGAGGCGGCAGTTGAAGCGATTGATCAGGCTGATGTGGAAAAGATAGATGTTCCGGAAGACTTTGACGAAGACAGCTAAAGCAGTTGAGGCCAGCTAGGTTAGCCGCTGCTGGAATGCAAACGCAAAGTTACCTGAAAACCCAGCTTTTGCCCAACAATCGAGCTAGGATAGCAGAGACTTAAAGAAATATTGCGAATGCGTTTCCTGCTCTCTTTTGTTTTCTGCGGCTTGATTTTTGTCAGTGGTGTTTTGCTGCCCATGCCTGCAGTCGCGGCTGCTTTACCTGCTGCGCTACCGGGCTTTGATCGCGTTTTTAGCGGCTCTCCACCCCAAAACTTAGGCGTCCATGACGGTCAGCTAACCGCCTGCCCTACCTCTCCCAACTGCGTCGTCAGTCAGGGTGCAGATGCCGACCACGCTATTGAGCCAATTGCCTATGAGGGCGATCGCGAGACGGCCCGTAACACCTTGCTGGAGGTGCTAGGCGTTGTCCCGCGTACGACTATTGTCGAGCAAACGGATGAGTACATCCGGTTTGAATCTCAAAGTCGGCTGATGGGCTTTGTCGATGACGGCGAATTTTATCTACCGGCTGAGGCAAACGTGATTCATATGCGCTCCGCCGCCCGACTGGGAGAATCCGACCTGGGCGTTAACCGTCGCCGTTTAGAGCAAATTCGTTTAGCGCTGCAGGATTTGGGACTTGCTAGCGTTGATTAGGTCCAAAGAAGCGCTCGCCGTATTTAATTACACCGTACAGGCAAATCATCCCCAGCAGCCCCAAAGCGGCGGCTAGCGGCGCAATCCGTAAATGCCAAAGACTCGCTAGAACTAACCCCACTAAGTCAGCCACGATGACAGGCCAGCGCTGTTCTGGCCCGCATTTCTCTATTAAGACAGGCTGATGCGGCTGTAGCTGAACGCCCGCCAGGAGGTTAAACCCTAGCAGACTCAGCAATACCAAGAGCGCTCCCCTACCTAGCCAAATCCAGGCGACATAGAAGCCTAACAGCTCTAGGGCAAGGGTGCTGAGCGTCACCTGCTGAAACCGACGCAGACGCGGGGATTTTGTCCCTTGGTTTTTGACCTCCGCAATCTGCTGTAAATCGGCGATCGCCATATGTGTCTGTTCCAAACAGAGCAGCAGCAGCGCCAGCGTCAGGCAGCGTTCAGCCCAACTGCTGACGGCCAACAGCTTCACCCCTAGACCGATGCCAGCAGGCAAAAATAGGCAGAGAATACGACCGGCGATCGCGCTCATAGGCTGCTCATGGGCTGTACAAATTTGCGATAAAGATCGTTTTGGCCGTTGTGAAAGTTCTGAGGAAATTTGCTAGAGTCTAGCGAAGCTGCTGTAATGCTGGGGCTTTGCGCTGATTATGGCGCTGCGCTGTGCAGCAGCAACTGGGTGATAGTAATTTTTATTCCAGGTGTTTGTAAATCTGCATGGCAAGACTTTCTGTAGAGCTAAATCGCTATTTCTTTCAGGCCGATCGAGCGCCTAAAGTGACGCTTCAAGACATTCTGGACCTGGCTGGCGAGAGAACTTTCGGCTTTCTATTTGTATTGTTATCTATTCCGTCAGCTCTACCGCTTCCAGCGCCAGGATATTCGGTGCCGTTTGGCATTGCTCTCTTCCTATTAGCAATACAGCTCATCGTAGGGCGAGAACGCCCTTGGTTTCCGACTAGCTGGAACAAGCATCCGTTTGAGCTGAAGCAGGTACAGGGCATTGTTAAAGCTGGCGTGCCGTGGCTGCAGCGAATTGAGGCAATATCTCGCCCGCGTCTGAGCTACGTCTGCACTAGCCTGCCAGGGCGAGTTGTGATTGGCAGCGCGATCGCCTTGATGTCTATTTCCATGATGATTCCGATTCCAGGCACCAACACGCTGCCCGCGATGGGGATTTTTGTCACCGGGTTTGGTCTGCTAGATGACGACGGGGCCATTAGCCTAGCCGGGCTGGTGATGTGCCTGATGGGCCTAGCACTGACCTCCCTCATTTTGCTGTTCGGCTATGAGGCCGTTAAGGCAGGAATTGAGCTGATTCGCAACACCGTGTTCTAAAAAACACGAGGGCTAAGACGAAAGGTTCAAAAACTTGGTGTATTCCGGCTTAAACAATAGCTTCACGGTTCCAGTCGGCCCGTTACGGTGCTTGGTAATGATGACTTCGGCAAGACCGCGATCGGGAGTGTCGGGGTCATAGTATTCTTCCCGGTAGAGCATCATAATCAGGTCTGCATCCTGCTCGATCGCTCCAGAATTATGTGAAACGATGCCATCTGCTAACCACGATTCAGGCCCGGGTACGCTGAGGTCATAGACTATCTCTTCGCCAATAGGTTCAACTGCTACAACAGTGTCCCAAAAGAGATCTGAGTTAGCTATTTCCCGAAGAACGCGGCTTTCTAAAATGTCAGCATAGCCAGCGAGTACAGATCGTGAAGATTCTGTTTCAACAGCGGCTCTCACAAGGGCGCTGTTCTCCTCAGAGGCAGTCGTGTAGCGCATAGGCTGCCCTTTAAGATAGCTCCCATCTCCAATAAGCTGTCCAAGTAGAGCCACTCGCTGATCAGGCCATTCTTGGGAGCTGATCGGTTCGGGTAGTGAGCGAGCAACGGC
>JAAHIC010000255.1 GCA_010671965.1 Leptolyngbya sp. SIO4C5 | reverse complement strand
GGAACGCCAGTTTGGCGCATATCGACGCGGCCCCCGGCGATCTCGCCTTCGTGTCGCAGTCGGGCGCCGTGGTGACCTCGGTACTGGACTGGGCCGCGTCCCGCGGCATCGGCTTCTCGCATATGGTGTCGCTCGGCGATATGGCCGATGTGGATTTCGGCGACATGCTCGACTATCTGGCGCTGCAGCCCGACGTGCGGGCGATCCTGCTCTATGTCGAGGCGGTGACGAACGCCCGCAAGTTCGTGTCCGCGGCGCGGATCGCGGCGCGCACCAAGCCGGTCATCGTGATCAAGGCGGGCCGCGTGCCGGAAGGCGCCAAGGCGGCGAGTTCGCATACCGGCGCGCTGGCCGGGTCGGACGCGGTCTATGACGCGGTGTTCCGCCGCGCGGGCCTGCTGCGCGTGCTGGAGACCAAGGAACTGTTCGATGCGGTCGAGACGCTGGCGCATGCGCCGCGCTTCGCCGGCGACCGGCTCGCCATCCTGTCGAACGGCGGCGGGTTCGGCGTCCTCGCCACCGACCGCGCGGTGGAGGAAGGCTGTCCGCTCGCGACGCTGTCGCCCGAGACGATCGCCGCGCTGGACGCGGTGCTGCCCGCATCGTGGAGCGGCGGCAACCCGATCGACATCATCGGCGACGCGTCGGGGCAGCGCTACGGCGACGCGCTGGCGGCGACGTTGGCGGACAAGGCGGTGGACGCGGTCCTCACTGTCCGGCGATGCGAGGGTTGCGATCGGAGGCATCATCGTTGCACCACGTACCCCCGCTGCCTTGAATCACTAAGGTTGTATCACGTTGACTAACGGCCTGAATTTCTAATCCTGCAAAGAAATCGCTCAAAACTAAGACGTGATCTGGCTGCTCGCTAATGAAGCCATTGCAGGGACCTGTGGGAGTTTGGGAGCTACCGACGACGGCCTCAGATGCCACCTCGCCGCCGCTGACGCCGCTGCGCTCAGTCGGATTGGGTTCAAAGTTAGGAGACAGCCTAATCTCTTCAAGCATGCCGTTTGTCTCAGCTAGACCGCGTTCGGGTATCCCCAATAAGAGACTGAGAGATACAGCAGAAAGACTCAGACCTGTCTTCAAAATCCAACTTTGCATGGCGCTAAATATGAGTAAAGGAACTTACAGTCCACCCTGTAGCAAATCTTTACTCTGTTTTAGTTAATTCAGGCCTAAAAGATCTAAGACAAATGTCGGTAAGCGGGTACGCTGCTTGGCGGATAAAAGGTTCTGTCCTACTCTGAGCGACCTGATAACGGCTAGGCTGCTAAATCAATCGCCGCCTGCAGGCGGGGCTGATCAAACCCGCGCTGATGCAAAATCAGCCAGGAATCCACCAGATCCGGCCCTTGCATATCGGCCATTAAGGCCGCTCTAAGCGATCGCATTACCAGTCCCTTCTTCATGCCTTCCGCCTTAGTGACCTGATTGATCAGATTCTTAGCATCACTGCCGGATTGTAGTGGCATGCTCGCTTGCAGTGCCGCTAAAACTGCTTGCAGCAGCGGTGCCACACCATCTTGCTGGAGCTGCTTCTGGGCCGCTTCGCTGAAGGGGAGAGTTTCGCTGAAGTAAAAATGACCTAGATCTACCGCATCGGGTAGGCGCGTCAGACTGGGGCCAATCAGCGCCGCGATCGCCTCTAGCCAGTCCCGATCTGCCTGGTCGTCAAAGGCATAGCCAACCGCTTGCCAATAAGGAGCAATCTTGTCTAGAAGTGCTCCCGGCGGCACTTCATGCAGGTATTGGCTGTTGAGCCAGTCCAGCTTGTCCCAGTCAAACTTGGCTCCCGCTTTATTAACCCGATCGAAGCTGAATTTCTGGGCGGCCTCTGCCAGGGTAAAGCGCTCCTCCGCATCCGGAGGCGACCAGCCCAGCAGGGTCATGTAGTTAGCCAGTGCCTCGGCAGTAAAGCCCATCTGCTGAAAGTCTGAGATGGAGGTGACGCCATCTCGCTTGGACAGCTTGGCTCCGGCCTGATTCAAAATTAGGGGCGTGTGGGCAAACTCTGGAACGGTTGCCCCTAGGGCCTCATAGAGCAAAATTTGCTTAGCGGTGTTGGCAATATGGTCTTCACCTCGAATCACGTGGGTAATTTTCATATCCACGTCGTCAACCACCACCGCGAGATTATACAAGGGTTGACCAATGGCTTGGCTAGACGAAGCTCTGGCAACTACCATATCGCCGCCCAAATCGCTGCCCTGCCAGGTCATCGTTCCCCGCACCAAATCGTTCCAGCGGATGACCCGGCTATCGTCTATTTTGAAACGCACAACCGCTGGACGCCCTTCAGCTTCATAGGCCGCCTGCTGCTCCGGGGTCAAATCCCGGTGACGATTGTCGTAGCGGGGGGCTTGGCTTTTCGCTTTTTGAGCCTCGCGCATGGCTTCAAGCTCTTCAGGGGTGTCATAGGCGCGGTAGGCTAAGCCTTGATCGAGCAGGGTTTGAATCGCCTCTCTATACAAATCCAGCCGCTTAGACTGAAAGAACGGCCCCTCGTCCCAGTTCAGCCCCAGCCAGGACAGTCCATCCAAAATGTTTTGGGTAAATTCAGGCCGCGATCGCTCCTGATCGGTATCTTCGACTCGCAAAATGAACTGGCCACCCTGATGACGGGCAAAAAGCCAGTTAAAAACGGCGGTTCTAGCCGTACCAATGTGGAGATTGCCCGTCGGACTGGGCGCAATACGAACGCGAACAGACATACGTTAATAAGCTAAATTAAACGGGCCTGACGGGATTCGAACCCGCAACTTCCGCCGTGACAGGGCGGTGCTCTAACCAATTGAACTACAGGCCCCCGTTCGAGGCGATCTCTATTGTGCAGACAGAGGTTGCATTCTGTCAAACATTTTTTTCACCGCGATGCAGCAGCAATTCGCTAGGCTGTCCAGAAAGCCTGGGCAAACTCAACTAGCCAGGTTTTGATGTAGTACGTCGCCCGGCAGTCATCCTCGTTATAGCGCAAGATGGCCTCTAGGTGGGCGCGATTGCCTGTCGTTAACCAGTCGTCATACCAGCAGATTGACTGGGCACCGTTAGCGCCTGAATCCCGCCAGTCAAAACCAATCCAGCGGGCAATATGCTTGAGGGCATAGCTTTCAATCGGCAGCGTCACCGCATCCGTGAAGCATTTGTGTACATCCACGAAGCGGCTCAGCAGGGCTTGGGTTTCTCTAAAGGGGGCACCGAATTCCTCTGCTAGACGTTTGACCGTCTGAGCTTCGTAGGGACAAAAATGATAAATTGGGGCTTCCGGATACTGCTGCACCAGCGCTCTAAACTGCTCCCAGGCCAACTGTTCCTGAGTGGGTTCTTCCGCCAGCAGGGCGTGGAAGGTTTCGCTTTGTTGGCGGTGGTCAACCACCAGCACCCCATGCAGATAGACCAAATTTTTGTCTGGAGCGGCTTCAATGTCAAAGTACAGCTCTACATCGCCACAGGGTAGATCCGTGGGTGCTAGCGGAAATCCATAGGGGCTATGGGGAGACAGGCGCGCGATCGCCTGATTGTTTAGCACTGCCTGAGCCTGATGAATCAGCTTGGCCGCCACCTGCTCACCAAAGCCAGGGAGGGAAGCTAGCCGTGAGGGATGGGCCTGGGACAGAGTGCTCAGCGTGGTTAGATTAGCCGCTTGCAAGTGGGTGTAGCGGGCTGGCGTGACCCCTGGAATTAGAGACAGATGCTTTTGCTGTTTTGCCTCCTGATGACAGTGGCTAAACCAGGGGCACAAATCGCAACGGCTGTGGGCAATAAAGACGTCGGGTACCTGAGATTGATGCAGGGTTTCAATACAGTCCTGCAGCAGTTCTTCCATACGGGGAAGCTGCTTGGGCAGGTCAGTTTCATAGGCTTTACCGCTGCGCAAAATAAGCAGGCTGGTTTCCGGCCAGCGTCCTTGCACTTCTGCCAGAATATAGGCGTGAAAAGCGGCGATTAACTGATATTCCAGCTTCGGCTTTTTGCCAAATTTGATATCGGCGGGCACATAGTGCCAGTCACCAAAATAAGCATTGCCCGGTTGCCGAATCAGCAAATCAGGACTGCTCATTAGCCGCAGGCTGGGTTCAATCTCGTAGATTAGAACGCCTTGGCTGATGTAATCGACGCCCTGCTCCATGAGCTGATATGTGGCTTCAGCTCGCTCTAATCGATTGGCGGCTACGGGTTCATAGAGGGGCTGGTAGTCTTGCAGAATACTTTGACGATGTTCGGCGCTGTCCTGCTTCAGCTTTAGCAGATAGTCGCTAGCCGGATCGCGGCGGCTGGCATCGCCGTGGAGGTCAAGAAAGGCGCGGCGGCTGCAGCGGTGATATTGAAAGAGTCGATTGTCGGTAATCCAGTGGGAACGAGTCCCAGTATTGACTGCAGGCGTCTGTAGATATCGGGGCAGCCTTCTCGGTGGAGCCGAGATGTTCCCCCCAGCTCCTGAAAAATAGGGCAGGGGATGACTAGCAGACAAAATTTTCTATATCAAAACAGATGGGCAGATTGGCTGTTGAAAGCACGTCTGATTGGGAGGGCATAAACACTATTGCAGGAGAAAAGGATTAAGCTTGCCACAATCACCCTTCCCCTAACGATACATCATTCGCTTCCAAATGCTTACCTCCTCACACAGGATTATTCAGCTTCAGAACACAAGTTAAAGTGAAAAGGCAAATAACAGGCTCTTAATTCCCCCCAACCCTATGTCAGTTTCTTCTCCCGCTTTGCCTGGGCCTGCCATCACTAAAATTCATCGCCAGCAGTTTTCGGCGCTGCAGAATAAGCGCTATTTCAACTTTGGCGGACAAGGCCCGATGGCTCAGGCGGCTTTAGAGGCTATCCACGCAGCTCACCAGCAGATCCAGCAGATGGGACCTTTTTCCCAGGAGGTGAACCACTGGATCAACGAAACAACGACAACTGCGCGGCAAAGCATAGCCACCGAGTTAGGGGCCGCAGCGCCAGCGATCGCGCTGACTGAAAATGTGACGGTGGGCTGCAATATTGCCCTTTGGGGGATCTCCTGGCAGGCGGGCGATCGCATTGTGCTGAGCGACTGTGAACATCCCGGCGTGATTGCGGCAGTTCAGGAGATTAGCCGTCGCTTTCAGGTGGAAGTTGCCGTATGCCCAGTACTGTCTGTGGCCGATCCGGCAGAGGTGCTGGACAATGTGGCTCAGTCCCTCACGGATAGGACGCGCCTGCTGGTGATTAGCCATATTCTCTGGAACACTGGGCGATCGCTGCCTCTCTCAGAAATCGTCGCTCTCTGCCATCAGCATACGCCCGATCCGGTTTGGGTTTTGGTAGATGCGGCTCAGTCTGTTGGCGTTTTGCCTCTGAATCTGACGGAACTCCCAGTTGATTTTTACGCCTTTACCGGCCATAAGTGGTGGTGCGGCCCTGCTGGTGTCGGTGGGCTATATGTTCGGCCTGAGCTGTTGGATTTCCTCCATCCCACTTTTATTGGCTGGCGCAGCATTACCGTAGATGGCGCGGCTAATCCCGCTGGCTGGCAGTCCGGCGCTCGGCGCTTCGAGGTGGCGACTTCAGACTATCCGCTAATGGCTGGCCTCAAAACGGCGATCGCTATTCAAAACCAGTGGGGTACGGCTGAGCAACGCTATCAGCGAATTTGTCAGCTCAGCCAGCGGCTGTGGCAGCAGCTAGGAGAACTGCCCAATCTTCACCGCCTCTGTGCGACTCCGCCACCGTCCGGCCTGGTTTCTTTTCAGCTCGGCTCAGCCGCCGCCCCCAACCAGAAGCTGCAAACTCAGCTCGTACAGCACTTAGAAAAGCAGGGCTTTTTCGTTCGGACGCTGTTAAATCCTCACTGCGTTCGAGCCTGCGTTCACTATCTCAGCCTGGAAGCTGAGGTCGATCAGCTCACTCAGGCGATCGCAGACTTTTTAGCAGGTCAGGATTGAGAATGAACATTAGTCAGGCGCTTCGAGATAAGAGCAAACCGATTATTCAAGACTGGATTAAATCGGTCGAGCAAGAAGCAACGATTCAAAGCAGCCATGATTTGAGCCGCAAGTCCATGCTGGACAGCCTGCCCGGTTTGCTCCGGACAATGGCTCAGTGCTTGGATCAGCCTGCAGCCGATCTGCATCAGCTTGCTGAAACCGGCATTGAACATGGCAATCACCGCGCCCAGCAGGGATTTAACGCCGATGAAGTGGCTACTGAATATCGCCTGCTGCGACAGGTGATTTTGTCTCATCTCGAAGCTGATTTGCTGCAGCTCTCTCAAGTTCAGCTTCTCTCTAGTGTTCGCAAAATTGATTTGCTCTTGGACATTGTGATCGGCCAGTGCTTTAAGTGCTACGCCGACAATCGCCTGCAGGAGCTAGATGATATTCGCGGCCAGCTGCTGCTGACCAATCAGGAACTCGATCGCCTGATCACTTCTCAGCAGGAAGATATTGTTCATCTAGCTCACGACTTGAAAAGTCCGCTGACCGCAATTATTGGCTTCTCAGATCTGTTCCTCCGACAGCAGCGCCAAAGCGAGCAGGCCAGTGATTCCCCCCAAAATTTGAGAAGCATTGAGCAGGTAGTCAGCAATGCGCGGCGGCTGTTGCACATCATTAATGATGTGCAACAGATCCGAAGGGCACACGTCGGAACTC
>JAAHIC010000254.1 GCA_010671965.1 Leptolyngbya sp. SIO4C5 | reverse complement strand
TTTAAATCCTAGCAACTACAGCCACTTTTTAGCAAAGCATTTTTGGCCTGGCCATTGCTTCGCGATCGCCTCTCTTCTTAAACTTAGCCGCTTTGTCTCCTTCACCTGGCTGGGAGGTGACTTATCGTAGCGATCGCAGCGGCTTTTGAATATGTCCAGGAGCGAGAAGACCCGTTTTTTTCGCTCTTTCCGCATCGCTATGACTATCTCTATGCCGAACACCCTCTGCCCGGCGCTACTCCCCATTGGCAAACTGAAAGTCGCTATCCGCTAAGCGATCGCCTGCTGCAGCAAGGCAGCTATCTCTTCGGCGTCCGGTTCAGTTCTCAGACAGGCTACTGCCTGCTCGATATTGACAAAAACAGTCCTTACCATCCTAGCCAGGATCCTTTAGCTATTCCCAAGCTGGTCAATAGCCTGGAGCCATTGGGTCTGGCAGCTTACCTAGTTTGCACGTCTTCTTATAGCGGTGGCCTACATCTTTACTTTCCTCTAGCCAAGCCTCAGAAATCTTGGGAATTAGCGGCAGCGGTCACTGCTCTATTGAATAACGCCGGTTTTTCTACTGCTGCCGGACAGCTAGAAGTTTTTCCCAATCCTAGACTTTATGTTATTCAGGGTCGGCCTAAGCTATTCAATGGTCACCGCCTGCCGCTACAGGAAGGCTCCTACCTGCTCAACAGCAGTTTTGAGCCGATTTGGACAAGTCGATCAGCTTTTGTGCACCAGTGGCACACCTGCCAGCAGCATAACTGGATTAGCCAGCAAACAGTCAGTGCGGTACTAAAACAAGCCCGCAGGCGTCGCTATCAAATTTCAGGAAAGGCTGACCAGTTTCTCAACGATCTCAATGCTGAAATTGAGCTAGGCTGGACTGGGCCGGGGCAAACTAATCGACTGCTGGGTCGAATTACCATGCGAGCCTATATTTTTCACCATGTTTTACACGGTGGTTTGCCACTACAGGGACAAGCGCTAATCAATCAGATTATGGCGATTGCAACTGCTTTGCCTGGCTATCAGCAGTGGTGTCAGCATCAATCTGAAATTGAAAAACGGGCTGCTGAATGGGCTAGCTGTATCGAAAATAGTCGCTATTTTCACTATGGCACCCGGCAGGGTAAATACAAAGCCGCTGTGACAACGCAAAGCTCTGATTTACCCAAAAGCCTTACCTGGAATCAACGCCAGGCTCAGACTACCCGGCAGAAAATTCAGCAGGCGGTCAGCTCTCTATTGGATAAGTCAGAGCTGCCTGAAACAGCAACTGCTCGGTTTCATTGTTTAGTTCGCTGCGGTATTGGCGGCAGTTCTCTCTATCGTCACAAAGATCTCTGGCACCCCAGTTTATGGACGCCCCCCCCGCTTATTCAAACAGACAAGCCGTTTGCTAGCGCTGAGGGCGCAGCAAACGGCTCTAGTCCTGTAAGCTTATTATCACCTGCAGGTCGTAATTCCCTGCCAGATCAACCCTGCAGCGATCGCCTCCCGCCTTTTCAGGCTATCCCAGGTCGTAATTGGCCTGAACTGCCGTCTGCGCAGACAGCGAGTGAGCTAAAGCAGCTACTTGAGACACTGCGCTACCAGTCTCAGGCCCGCCGCCAGCAGTTTCAGCAGCTAGGACAGCCTCATCAGGCCCAAAAGCTCAGCCAGCAGGAAACCCAGTGGGCTGCTCGAATGCAGGACTATCTGCGCTCGGACGATCCCATTTTGCTGACGGAGGCTTTAGAGTGGGCGATCGCCTCCTCTGCTCGGCTGCAGCAGGCTTTAGAGCAGCTCCAGTCGCCTGCCACCTGCCAGCGTGACGAGCAGCGTCAACAGCTCATAGCAATACTCAGACAGCTCTTGCAGCTCAACTGGACCCCTGCCCAAATTAAAGCAGCGCTCTCAAAACAGGTGGGCAAATCCGCGATCGCTCATCTGAACGCCGCTGAGAGACAATCCTGGCTGGGCTGGCTCATTCAGCAAACCGGATTACCTTGAACAGATGGGTTTTGGCCTCAGAACTGTCACTGCCTGAACCCTGCCTGAACCTAGAGCCTGACTTACCGGGTTGACAAGTCGAAGGGCAGCTTCTAGCCTAGTGTAACAAAATGATAATCATTCTCAAGTCCGGTGGCGAGGTATAACCATGTTCCAGTCAATGGCTTTCAATTCAGCGCGGTTGACCACTTTAGTGGGCCTGTCTTTAGCGGTGGCGCTGGTAGGCTGTCAGTCGGCTCCCTCTTCGCAGCAGCCTGCTGCCGACGCGCCGTTACCTAAGACAGCGTTACCTAAGGTAGTCGCCACAACTAGCGTTCTTTGCGATCTAACCCAGCAGCTTGCCCAGTCCACAGTCACCCTCACCTGCCTAATGTCACCCGGCCAAGATCCCCATACCTATCAGGCCCGACCTGCGGATCGGCAGGCTCTCGATCAGGCTGATTTGGTACTGTATGGAGGCTACAGCTTTGCCCCCAATCTAGAGGGCTTGATTGCAGCTAGCCGCAATGCAGCCGTCAGGGTGGCTGTTTACGAAGCCGCTGTGCCTCAACCTTTAGCGCGCGAGGATCACGGGCACGATAGTCACGGCCATGAGGATGAACATGATTCTGGCGGCAGCGACGAGCAGGGCCATGCAGCGGCCAGCAGCGCCGACCCCCATATCTGGCATGATGCGACTCATAACGCCGCTATCGTTGAGGTCATTGCTGCTCAGCTAGCTGATGTTCACCCAGAACAGGCTGAGTTCTATCAAACCCAAGCTGACCAGCTCTCCGGTCAGTTTGCCGAACTGGATCGCTGGATTCAGGATCAGGTCGCCACGGTGCCCGCAGGCGATCGCAAACTGGTGACCACCCACAATTCCTTTCAGTATTTTGCAGCAGCGTACGGTTTTGAGGTGGCGGGGGCTTTGAGCGGACTGAGCACGGCAGAAAAGCCAGCCGCTGGCGATTTAACAGCCCTGGTTGATCAGGTGAAGGCGGCGCAGGTCCCTACCATTTTTGCTGAGACGACGGTTAATCCTAAGCTCATGGCAACGGTGGCGCGAGATGCAGGCGTCGAAGTGGCGGCTCAGCCTTTGTTTGTGGAGGGACCGGGCGGTGTAGAGACAGCGGCTACCACGACCCAGGCGATGCTGGTGGAAAATACCTGCGTGATTGTAACGGGCCTGGGAGGGAGCTGCGATCGCTCATCTAGCCCGTTAATCTAGACTTCTACTAAAAAAACCGGAGCCTCAGGGCGATCGCTTGTTGAAGACTTGAGAGATTCTCAGGGATAACAGCCGCCCTGACAAATGTCACAGCTCTGCGATCGCTGCCTGTTTGCCTGAGTACAATAGGACATACCAAACTTGTCTTTAGGGGTTGTCAAGGTGTCAAGAAAGCAGCAAAATCTTTGGGTTGAAGGTTTACAAACCGTCGGTCTGAGTATTTTCCTGGCTTTAGGGATTCGTCAATTTGTAGCTGAGGCGCGCTATATCCCCTCTGGCTCGATGGAACCGACGCTGCAGATCAACGATCGGCTAATTATTGAAAAAATCAGCTACCGCTTCAATGCCCCGCAGCAGGGGGATATTGTCGTCTTCTGGCCGCCCGCTGAGCTGTTTCCGATAGGAGGGCGGCGTGATGCCTATATCAAACGGGTGATTGGTCTGCCTGGCGACCAGGTAGAGGTCAAAGAGGGTCAGGTCCTTGTCAACGGCGAGGCTCTAGAGGAAGACTATATCAAAGCCCCCCCCAGCTATCAGTGGGGGCCGGAGATTGTACCTGAAGCCTCTTACCTCGTGCTAGGCGACAACCGCAATAACAGCACCGACAGTCATATTTGGGGCTATGTGCCCCAGGAAAATATTATTGGTCGGGCGGCGGCTCGCTTTTGGCCCCCCGATCGCTTAGGCGGTTTAGATTAAGCCGCAGCTTCTAGCAGAACTGAAACGGCGATCGCCTAGAGACAGCGGGGCGATCGCTGTTGTGTTATGAATTGCCGATATTGAAGCTGCTCAAAAAGCGATTGTGGCAAGGACGCTGACCGAGACAGGCTGCTGTCAATTCGGGGCTTACAGCGGCTTCAGACGCTCCAAATTTGGGCAACTACGGCAATAAATTACCGCTTGACAGCTCAGGTTGAAAAAGTAACATGGGTGACAAACACGTTCATCCTTTTGCAGGTCTTTTCCTAATCAGCAAAGGACGGAAGTAGGGTTTTATGCCTGAAGGAACGCGCCTCTGGTTCGATTCGTATTTTTAAGAGGCGATTCTCATGTCAGTCAATCTTTTTCTACCTGTAGAACTAATGTTGGTCTTGGCAGCTTGCTGCGCTGCTAGCTACCCGGCTTTGACCAGGGTTACTACTCACTTCGCCCCTGCTAGGAAGCTGCTGCCAATTCCGGCTCGGCAAACGCCCCCATCTCACCGGCAATAAGCTGCCCTAGCAGCTATAGGTCAATCGAGATGTCGTCTCAATACGGGTTTGGCGTCTGGCTTTGCTTAGGGCTAACAACTTTGTTTGTTGTGTATGCCAGGCCCTATGGCAGTCCCAAACAAACTTATTTGCAACCGCAAGAATGCTGCCGTCAGCATTGGATTCACTAATTAGCAGGACATCACTGGTACATGCCAGCCGCTAAAAAAGTGGCTAGCTTTGAGATAGTCGCTTGAATATCCTGGGACTGACTACTTTGGAGCAGGGCATTGGGTTTGCCAGCCTCCATCTGGACACGAATCAGGGCGGCGACTACCAGGTCAAGTTTCCAGTGAATTTGCGATCGTGACTGCTCTGGTAGCGCGCGCTGCAGGGCATCTAAAAAAGGTTCGGTGCTGACGCTGAATTCTTGGTAGGCAATGTTTTGAATAGGTTCTGGCTCAGTGCGGCAGCGGCCCATAAACTGAGCGCGCACAATGCGATGGTTGTCATCGCCGCCGATAAATTCTAGCGGAGGGGTGAGAAACGCCGTCAGCAGCGCCTCGACTGAGACCGTTGCTGTCTTTTCTTGGAGCTGCTTGAGCAGTTTGAGCTGGCGTTTCGTCACGGGGACGGCGATGCGGCGAACGACGGCGCGAAAGAGTTCCTCTTTGGAGCCGAAGTGGTAGTGAACGGCCGCCAAATTAACCTTTGCTGCGCTGACAATGTTGCGCAGCGTCGTGCCAGCAAAGCCTTTCTCGGCAATCAAGCGTTCGGCAACGTCAAGAATCTGGGTTTTGGTATCGGCTGTCGTGGCGCTGCTCATTTTATTCAAACGTACGAACAATATCTATGCTATGTCAGAAGCCGGACAGACTCAAAGGTTTGCAGCTCTCAGGTCGCCACAACTGTTTGCCATTACCTTGCCATTTTTTCAAACGTACGTTCTAATCTTATTAAGTATTCTTTGCCCTTAGCATCAGAACGCTCAGAGCTTGAGGGCTAATCCTCTTATTCTGAGCAGGTAGGAGCCTGTTGCAAGCTGGAATTCAGGCCCAGTTTGATGACAGGCCGAATAAAACGTACGTTTGAACTATTTGCGGTTATTTGAAGGACTTGCTATGACAGCCTCTCCCTCCCAGTCCCAGCAGGCTCACATTTCTCTCAAGAAAGCGATCGCGCGGCTGCGGCGTCAGCCGCAAAAAGTTGTCGGAGTCGGCGCGATCGCCCTCATCCTGCTGATTGGCCTTCCCGTCGCCAAAGTGCGCCTGACCGATTCCGACGCCTCAGTGACAGCCGCCTCATCGACGGTACTGACTGTAGAAACCCTGGTGGCAGAAGGGGTCAGCAGCTATGACGTTTCTAGGACGTATACCGGCGAAGTGGCCGCCTTGCGCGCCAGCGATTTAGGCTTTGAGCGCGGCGGCCAGCTAGTGACGATGCTGGTGCAGGCGGGCGATCGCGTGGCTGCCGGAACGCCGCTAGCGCGGCTAGACACGAGTAATTTGCAGGCTCAGCGCCAGCAGCTAGAGGCGGAAAAAGCCCGCGCCCTGGCTCAGCTAGCCGAATTAGAAGCGGGTCCACGCTCAGAGGATATCGCGGCGGCGGCGGCAGCAGTCCGCCAGATTGAACAGCAGCTTGCCCTGCAGCGGACGCAGCGATCGCGGCGGGAATTTCTCTACCAGAAAGGGGCCATTTCCCAAGAGGAACTCGACGAGTTTACCTACGGTCAGCGCTCCCTGCAGGCCCAGCTCGATCAGGCTCGCAGCAGCTTAGCCGAACTGCGTAACGGCACCCGCCAAGAACAAATTCTGGCCCAGCAGGCAGTCGTGCGGCAGCTAGAAGCGGCGATCGCTGACCTTGATGCCACCCTGAACAAAAGCACCTTGCGATCGCCCTTTGCTGGCATCATTGCTGCTCGTCAGGTGGATGAGGGCACCGTGGTCAGCGCGGGACAGGCTGTTGTGCGGCTGGTGGAAAACGTCGCTCCTGAAGCTCGCATTGGGATGCCTGTGGAAACAGCCAGTCAGCTCCAGGTGGGAGACGCCTACACCCTGAGCCTAGAGGGCGATCGCTACCCGGCAACCGTGGCCGCTGTGCTGCCAGAAGTTGACCCGGAAACCCGCACTCAGGTGGTGGTTTTGCAGCTAGACCAGGCCGCCGTTCCCCGTATCAGTCCCGGCCAAACCGTCCGGGTGGAGATAGCTGAAACTATTCCAACGGCAGGCATTTGGCTACCCATTACCGCGCTTACCCAGA
>JAAHIC010000253.1 GCA_010671965.1 Leptolyngbya sp. SIO4C5 | reverse complement strand
TCTCATAATCTCGATAAATTCTTGTCTTTTTCCTGTTTGAAAAAGCTTGAAAGAAATGGGAAAAAATAGATTTTTCGGACTTCCTTTTAAGCTTTTTCAAACAGGAAAAAGACAAGAATTTATCGAGATTATGAGCGATCTAGCTGTAGAAGATGCCAGTAGTGACTGTGGTAATATCTGCGATCGCGATTTAGAGAATTACTGACCAGGCTGAAGCAAAATCAGACGAAATATCACCAGAAGAATGGCTGTCTTTGGCAACCGTTCAAAACTAATTTGCAATCTCAAAAATACCGAGAGGATCAACTTCAATGGCGATATCAATTAACAGCGATACCGGCAATATTTTTGCAGGTGGCGACGGTACCGATGGCGATTTAGTGCTGCAAAATAACGATGGTCAAAACCGGATTCGCCTCGATGCGGGCGGCGGCAACGCCTGGCTAGGCGGCAACGGCGCCGATGGCGATCTCGTCTTATTTCCTAATTCTGGCAACAATACGTCTACTGGCCAAGCCTCCATTCATCTCGACGGCAACGGCGGCAACATTTTTGCCGGCGGCCAGGGAACTGACGGTGACTTAGTGTTGCGCAGCACCAGCGGCCAGAACCGGATTCGCCTCGATGCGGGCGGTGGCAACGCTTGGCTAGGCGGTAACGGCGCCGATGGCGACCTAGTTCTGTTTCGCAGTTCCGGCAACAACACGTCAACCGACCAGGCTTCAATTCATCTCGACGGTGATGGCGGCAATATCTTTGCCGGCGGCCAGGGGGCTGACGGTGATTTAGTGTTGCGCAGCACCAGCGGCCAGAATCGGATTCGCCTCGATGCCGGAGCCAGTAATCTCTGGATTGGCGGCAACGGCGCTGACGGCGATATTGTGCTGTTCCCGGCGGGCGGTGACAATCAAACCCTAGCCCAGGCGACAATTCACCTCAACGGCGACAGTGGCGACATCATTCTGCAAAATGCCGACTGTGCCGAAGACTTTGAAGTAGAGGTTCTAGAATCTGCAGAACCAGGAACGGTGATGGTGATCAGCCAGGACTCCCGCCTGCGCGTCAGTGACCAAGCCTATGACCAGTGCGTGGCCGGTATCGTGGCTGGAGCCGGCACGTATCGCCCCGGCATTGTTCTGGGCCGGAAGCAAGGTGAAGCCAATCATCTGCCGATCGCGCTCATGGGCCGCGTTTTCTGTAAAGTGGATGCCGATCAGGGGGCCATCAAAGTGGGTGATTTGCTAACCACTTCGTCAACCCCCGGACATGCCATGAAAGTCAGCAATCCCGTGCAGGCATTTGGGGCCGTAATTGGCAAAGCGCTGCAGCCGCTGCCGTCAGGGCAAGACCTGATCCCGGTTCTAGTAGCTTTGCAGTAGGCGAGGAGGCAAAAAATGGCATCACTTAGAGAGCTGGCTAACTGTATTGAAGCACCGGCAAGCTTTTCAGTCCTGCGTGACTTTTTCGGTTTTATCCAGGAGCGAGTGCCCGCTGATCCGGCAGATCCCACCGATCCAGACTGGCAGCAGAGCCGCGTCTCGCTGCTGCAGCGGATGCAGTTGCTGCAGGGAGACTATTACAACGTCAATGTGATAGCGGTGGGCTGGGATAACTTTACGACCAACCCAACCTTTGGCGAAATGTACGATCGCGCCGATTATGCCGTTTACCGCTCCCATGAGATCTACGCCCAGCGGTCAATTGGGGTGGGGCGAGTCCGCTACTGGTACATCACGTCTGAAGACGCTGACGGTCTAGACATTCTAGACAACGACGCCGAACTAGATGAATTAGCGGATCAGTGGTCTGTTGACAATGACGGCATCGACGTTTTCATCGTCTTTATGATGAATATGGGCGGTTTGCTGGGTCGATCTGATATCTGCGGACCTTGCGACGGCGTCGAAACAGACAGTGATGATGAGCTTTGCGATACCCATAACCGGGATGCTTCGGTGGTCAATCCCAGAGGAGCAGAAGATTTCAATGGAAATGCAGGCTTAGGGATGGCCCGAACCTTTGCTCATGAAAATGGTCATTACCTGGGATTGCGCCATCCCAACAATCAAGCGAGTTTCCCGCTGCGGCTAATGACTCAAACTGGATCAGCTTCGAGCCTGCGAGATTCGGTCGAGCTGACAAATAATGAAGGCAATATTTGCCGCAATCACTGCTCTATCCAAGAGGGCTGTTGAACCATGACTATCCAGAACCAACAAGCGGATTTCATCGCGTCCAGTGAGTATTCTCTAGAGGAACTACGGGCTGTTCTTTTCCAAGCGGATTATGCAACCCCATCAAAGCTGGATGATCTCACGGCCCTTTCGCTACTGCTGACGTTCAGGTACGAAGGCAAATTTGAGGATTTGCAGCGGCTGTTGGCAGATAGGGAAAGAGACAGTCGTTTGCGGCACGGTGCAGCAGTGGGTCTTGCCAGTCTCAACCGGGATCAGGCAGAGGCCGCGCTGACGGAGGCGCTGGCGATTGAAGACCCTATCGTGCTGCGGGGGGTGCTGAAGGGCTTAGGCTATATCGGCAGCGATCGCAGCCTGACCACACTACAGCGCTTTGCCCAGCAATACGGCGGTTCTCTGCAGCAGACAGCCCAGTGGGCCGCAACCCTGATTGCCTATCGGGAAGACAGCAGCGATGAGTTTAGGCTAACCCCGCCTCGCGACCTGATTGCGCCAGAGGGCGATCGCACCCGTGCAGTTGAAACCCGACAGGCAACAGCCGAACTGCTGCGCCAAGTGGCTGCAGATATCCGTCAAGATCCCCTGAATATTGACCTTGCGGCTGAAATCGGCTGGGAAATCAGCTGCCTCAACAATACCTATCTGCTTTTGCTCAGCCCCGCCGTTGTAGCAGAGCCCAACAGCCTCACTCAGCGCAAACTGATTGCAGGCGCTCTGTTGAGCCTCGCGGCGATTGAGGAAGATCGCTGGTATCCCCGCTATTACATCCTGACCCATCCCAACACCCAGCGCGAAGGCGCTCTATTTTTAGCGGCTGGCACTGGCAAAGTGCACTACGCAGGCACCTTTCTGCAAAAAGAGAAGCAGGTAGAGTTTCAGCTCAGAGCCACTTCCCTACCCGGCGGGCGACCACTGCAAATCGAAGGAATTCTGGCTCCGCAAACCTTCCGCATTGTCAACGCCGTCATTGCAGCAGACTTTTTCCGGCGCAATCGGCCTGTCGCTGGCAAACTGCCCGGTTAGGCGGATTCTCAGCGACTTGGATAATTAGAGCAAATGTGGGCGATCGCTCTTTTGGACACAGAGGGGCGATCGCTTTTTGCCAGTATGCCGCCGATTTCTATAGCCGCGCCATTTCAGCCAATCGCTGCGGAAATTGCACCCCGGAGGGCGAAACTATAATAAGACAACCGCCAAAGAAATTTTCAGCAACCAGGCATGGCAGGCACCGCCGTAGAAGTTTTTATCTCCTACTCCCACAAAGACGAAGATCTCCGTCAGGAACTTGATGCTCACCTCAAAATTCTGGAGCGGCAGGGCTACATCTCCACCTGGCACGATCGCAAAATTCTACCCGGAGCCGCATGGGATGACGAAATCAGCACCTATCTGGAACAGGCAGATCTGATTCTGCTGTTGGTCAGCGCTCCCTTTCTCGCCTCTGACTACTGCTGGAATGTGGAAATTAGCCGGGCCATTGAGCGGCACGAGGCGGGGGAGGCGATCGTGGTGCCAATCATCTTGCGTCCGGTGGACTGGGAGGAAGCCCCCTTCAGCAAGCTGCAGGCCATGCCCAAAAACGCCCAGCCCGTTGTCACCTGGACGCCTCAAGATTTAGCTTTTTCCGATATCACCAAGGGACTGCGACAGCGAGCCAAACAGCTAATCGCCAACCGCCAGAAAACTAGCAAACAGCCCGCTACTGACGATTTCGTAGAGACCCTGGGTAACGGCGTCACCCTAGAAATGGTGAAAATTCTCAGCGGTCGCTTTTGGATGGGATCTCCCAATGGTGAAGAGGGACGCAGTGACGATGAAGATCCCCTGCATTCTGTGACGGTTCCAGAATTTTGGCTGGGCAAGTATCCGGTGACTCAGGCCCAGTGGAGCGAGGTGGCCGCCCTGCCTAAAATTAGTCACGACCTGCCACCATTTCCCTCCTACTTCAAGGGCAGTCAGCGCCCGGTTGAAAGCATAAGCTGGTACGAAGCAGTGGAGTTTTGCCAGCGGCTGTCTCAGGCAACAGAACGTACCTACCGCCTCCCTAGCGAAGCTGAGTGGGAATATGCCTGTCGCGCCCGCACCACTACTCCATTCCACTTCGGCGAAACGATTATGACAGATCAGGCCAATTATAACGGCGACTACACCTATGGATCTGGCCCTAAAGGCAAGTATCGGCGGCAAACTACGGATATAGGCAGCTTTCCCCCTAACGCCTTCGGTATCTATGACATGCATGGCAATGTCTTGGAGTGGTGTCAGGATGTGTGGCGTGAAAACTACGAGGGTGCTCCCATTGATGGCAGCGCCTGGGTAATAGGCAACAATGATAAGTACAAAATTATACGCGGCGGCTCCTGGAACTACCCTCCTAGGGATTGCCGTTCCGCCTATCGCGGCTACTATCTACCGGGCAACCGTAGCTTCGTTATCGGTTTTCGGGTTTATTGTTCGGCCCCCAGAACTCTTTAGTTGCCCTTTGCCCTCTGTTCCTTTTGTCCTTCGCCCTTTCTTCTTTTACCCTCTTTGGCGCGCAGCGCCTCAAGATTTTTTCAGCGATATTGACAGAGGTTGGGCATGACTACTTTGACGTTTGAAACAGAACCTCTCGCAGCTCAGGTTAGCGTCACGGATGAAAAGTTAATCGTAGACCTAACCGATGGACGCAGCATAACAATCCCCCTGTCCTGGTATCCTCGGCTGCTTCATGCTTCTCAAAAAGAGCGGCAAAACTGGCAGTTTTTAGGAGATGGCTACGCAATTGAATGGATTGACTTAGATGAGCACATTGGCGTTGAAGGGCTGCTGGCAGGCAGACAGAGCGGTGAAAGTTCCCGTTCTTTTGAACGCTGGTTAGCCACCCGCAGCGCTTCGGCATAGTTCAAGCACAAGTGCCCTGAGTGAAAACAGTCAGTCTCAAGACAGGCTATCCCAAAGCCTGGAGAATTTGAGCTGCTTACCTCAGATCATGACGTTGAGAAAAAAGCGAGAAGTGTCATACTTGACGTCAAATGAACCTGAGAGCGAGCTAGTTATAGACGTATCGATCGCCGCAAAACTTTAGGTATCTCTGGATCAAACAGAACATTTCAGCGGTGGGAAAAGAGTGTTCAGGCTGGACAGTTTTCCTGAGAAATTGCTGAGAATCTGCTAGGTAAGCATAAAGCGCAAAGAGTTTTCCTGTTTTAGCTATCTTTGCGCTCAGATACTCTTTCTCTCTCCTCAATAATCTTCATTGCTCATGCTAAAGCCCCTTGTGAGTGCAACAACGGCACTGGCATCCTTAGCGATCGTCACAGCTGAAGCTGCTGTTGCTGCCCAATTTCGACTACAAGATGCCACAATCAGCGATATCAATAAAGCTTTCGAGGCAGGTGCCTTAACCTCGGAACAGCTTGTGGAGCTGTACTTGAATCGGATTGCGGCCTATGACGATACTGGGCCAGCTATCAATGCCGTCATTGCTACCAATCCTGATGCCCTCAATATTGCCAAAGCCTTAGACTTAGAACGACAAACCAGTGGCCCCCGTAGCCCGCTGCATGGCATTCCTATTCTGCTCAAAGACAACCACGACACTTTTGATATTCCTACTACAGGTGGCTCGGATGCGCTAGTCGGCTCCGTTCCTCCAGATGATGCCTTCGTCGTAGACTTGCTGCGAGACGCAGGCGCGATCATCTTTGGCAAAGCCGAGATGGATGAGTTTGCTATCTCTGGTTCGGGCTACAGCTCTCTGGGCGGGCAAACCTTCAATCCCTACAATTTGCTGCGACAGTCGGGCGGCTCTAGCGGGGGTACAGGGGCCGCGATCGCCTCTAGCTTTGCCACCTTTGGCACTGGCAGCGATACGGGCGGTTCGATTCGCACGCCCTGTTCTTTTCAAGGGCTTGTATGCGTGCGGCCAACCCGGGGCCTGCTAAGCCTAGACGGCATCATTCCCTTTGTTTTGTCACGGGATATGATTGGCCCAATGGCTCGCTCAGTAGAAGATGCGGCGATCGCGCTGGGCGTAATGGCGGAATTTGATCCGGACAATCCCGGTATTCAAACGCCCATTGCAGCGCCGCCGGTGGAGCTAGATAAGTTTTACGACGACTATACCCAGTTTCTCGATACCGATGCGCTCAAAGGGGCGCGGCTAGGATTGGTAACCAACTATTTAGGAGTGGAAAATGGGGTTGATCCAGAAATTACGGCTCTAGTCCAAAAAGCCTTAGCCGTGATGGAAGGTTTAGGCGCAGAAATCATCGAAATCTCTTTTGCAGATGACTTCTTAGAACCTTTAAGTAGTGTCTACAGCACTGCGATCGCCGTTGAGCAGGAGATCTATTTAGAAGAATACCTGTCAACTTTGGCCCCTGAATATCCTAAGACGCTAGAGGAGCTGATTGCGGTTTTAGAATCTCCGGCGATCGCTGATTCTGAAACCGCAATCAGCTCCTCTAGCGTCTTAGGATATTCAGGGGCCAAAGA
>JAAHIC010000252.1 GCA_010671965.1 Leptolyngbya sp. SIO4C5 | reverse complement strand
GCAAATTATGGCAAATACCTGAGATAGGGTATCGGCAGGGGGCGGCTGAATCTCGCCCTCCACCTGATGAAAGCAACTCCGCTCACCCGTATGGCAGGCGACATCCCCGATTTGCTCCACTGTGACCAGCAGGGCATCGCTGTCACAGTCGTAGCGAATTGACTGCACTTTCTGCAAGTGCCCAGAAGTAGCTCCTTTGTGCCAAAGTTCCTGCCGCGATCGGCTCCAAAACCAGGTATCTCCGGTCTCCAGCGTCTTCTGCAACGACTCTCGGTTCATCCAGGCCAGCATCAGTACTGTGCCGTCCAGGTAATCCTGCACAATCGCAGGCACCAGTCCCTGCGCGTTGTAGCGAATTTTGTCTAAAGGTACAGCGGTGGTCAGCGGTTGAAAAGCAGTCATGGGAGCGTGGTTGAAACAGAGTCTTCCGTCACGGTAGCATTTTGGCGAGCGCTGATTCCGCCCCGCCGCAGCTTAAGATAAAAAGTTGTTGGCCGCTTGGGAGAAAAACATGCGCATTTTAGTCATGGGAGGCACCCGCTTCATTGGCGTTTACCTGACGCAGATTTTAGTCAAGCAGGGCCACGAGGTCGTGCTGTTCAATCGCGGCAACCAGCCTGCTCCCGTGGAGGGCGTTAGCCAAATTCACGGCGATCGCAAAGACGCGGCCCAGCTCAAAGACAAACTTGCTGGCGAATCCTTTGACGCTATTTTTGACAACAACGGACGCGAACTCAGCGACACCCAGCCCCTAGTCGAAATTTTTAAAGGCAAACTGCAGCACTTTATCTATGTCAGCTCCGCCGGGGTTTACCAAAAGTCTGACCAGATGCCCCACATCGAAGGCGACGCTGTCGATCCCAACAGCCGCCACAAGGGTAAGTTTGCCACTGAAGACTACCTCAAAGCCCAAGGCGTTCCCTTCACCTCCGTCCGCCCCGTCTATATTTATGGGCCGCAAAATTATAACGACCTGGAGGCCTGGTTCTTTGACCGCATTGTCCGCGATCGCCCGGTTCCCGTCCCTGGTAGCGGTATGGCCCTGACCCAGCTTGGGCATGTGCAAGATTTGGCTAAGGCGATGGCAGCCGTATTGGGCAATTCTCAAGCGATCGGGCAGATTTACAACATCTCTGGCGAAAAGGCGGTCACGTTTGACGGCTTAGCTAGAGCCTGCGCTGAGGCTGCGGGCAAGTCTGCCGAAAAGCTGCAAATTGTCCACTACGATCCCAAACAGTTTGACTTCGGCAAGCGCAAGGCTTTTCCGATGCGGGTGCAGCACTTCTTTACCTCCATTGCCAAAGCCAAAGCCGAGCTCAACTGGCAGCCCCAGTTCGATCTCGTCAGCGGCCTGAAAGATTCTTTCCAGCACGACTATCTTGTCGCCCAGCGCCAGCAGGCCGACATTGACTTTTCCCTAGACGATCAAATTCTCAGCCAGCAGTAGGTTCAGAGAGGACTCCAGATGAAGCGGCCAGTGTGATAAATTTCTAATTGAGAATTATTCTCAATCTCAGCCGCCTTTAAGCTAATTGCTCTAGCTTGAATTTAAGTGAAGGCAGGTTTAAGTAAGCTGTGGGCAGGACAGTGCAACCCAGCAGGGGTGAAGTTCTGCGCCGGGTTGCGCTAACGCTCTACCCTACCTGCGAGCTAAGCCAGCAGACAAAATCCATCCGTAGAGACTCTACAGCCAGTTCCCCATACGCTAGGGTAAATGCAGCTTAAATCCATTTATAGAGCGGTTATTTCTCTGGTCTTCGACCTTTAAATTTTCTGATATGTCTACTCAGCAACCCGACATCCTATTCCTCGTTTTAGATACCCAGCGGGCCGATCGCCTGTCTTGCTATGGCTATGACCAGCCCACCTCCCCGCAACTAGATGCCCTGGCTGCTGAGGCGACAATATTCAACAATGCGATCGCCGCTGCCCAGTGGACGGTTCCTTCTCATGCCTCTATGTTCACTGGCCTATATCCGTCTGAGCACCAGATGTTTCAGTCTTATTCTGTGATGTCTGAGCAAGCCGAGACGCTAGCGGAGCGGCTGCAGAAAGGCGGCTACTACACGGCAGGCTTTTGCAACAATCCCCTGGTCGGCGTGATCAACAATGGTCTGCGCCGGGGATTTGACAGCTTTTTGAACTACAGCGGCCTATTGACCTCGCGCCCCAACCAGGCAGGCAAGTCTCCCGGCCTGATTGGGCGCTACCGTCAGTTCTTTAAGGGTGTCTTGGCTAAAATTCTCAACCAGGTGCAGGATGCCTTTGCCCGCTCTGACACGCTGCTGGCCCTGTCGTTTACGCCGCTGATGGTGCCGCTATGGCAGACGGCCCTGAGCTTTAAGGGCAATACGGCTAAGTCTTTAGAAGATACGGCTAAGCTGCTGATCGATCGCCTAGGCACCCAACCAGAGCAGCCGATTTTTACCTTTGTCAATCTGATGGGCACCCACATGCCCTACCATCCGCCCCGCCAGTATGTGGAGCAGTTTGCGCCCCACGTGCTGAGAGACCGGGATGCCCGTAACTTTTTGCAGCGTTTCAACAGCGATGTTTACGGCTGGCTGGCCCCGCTGACCGGGGCGCTAGATGAGCAGCAAAAGAAGACCTTAGACGGCATGTACGATGCTGAAGTAGCCCATCAGGACATGCAGCTTGGCAAGTTTTTCCAGCAGCTCAAACAGTCAGGCCGACTGGATAAGACCCTGGTAATTATCTGCGCCGATCACGGCGAACACCTGGGGGAAAAGCAGCTGATGGGCCACAGCCTGTCTATTTATAACGAACTGGTACAGGTGCCGCTGATTATTCGTGATCCGCAAAATCAGCTTCCCCAGGGAGCCAGAGTGAATCAGGTCGTTTCTACTCGCCGCCTGTTCCATACGGCAGTGGCGGCAGCGGGGCTAGCTACGGCTGAGGAAGCGGCCCTGAGCTTGGTGCAGGCGAGCGATCGCTCTAGCGATCACGTTTTTTCCGAAGCGGTTCCGCCGCAGAACGTGGTCAACCTGATGCAGAAGCGGCAGCCGGATCTGGTACGCGATCGCGCCTGCGATCAGCCCCGGCGGGCGGTGTGGATGGGTCGCCACAAGCTGATTGAAACCGGATGCGATCGGGTGGAGCTTTACGACGTGGTTGAGGATCCCAGCGAAGACCTCAACCTCAGCGATATTCTGCCGGAGAATGTGGAAGTGCTGCAAGAGTGCCTACAGGCTTTTGTGGGCGATCGCTCTACCGCCGCCGCGCTAGCCGCTGTAGCCACGCGGGCACCGGGGTTTGACGATCCTGAAGTACAGCGACGATTACAAGAACTGGGCTATTTGGAAGACTAAAGCACGAGAAGTAGAAGGGTCTTGGCGATTAACTCACTAAGACCCTCACTGAGTTGGGCAAAATCTAGCTCAACTTTGCGGTTGCATTGTGTCAGCGCCTCAGACTGTTCTGGTGAATGGTTTCGCATTCCCTCGGACACTGCAAGGCAGGGGAAACGGTAAAAACCCTGCGCCATCAATCCAACCCATAGATTTTGCCTGACGGCCTCAGCTCATACCCTGGACAGGGTGAAGTCATCCGCCTTTCTGACACCGTTCTCCTTCAAAAAGCGGTTAACAGACCAAACAGCAAAACGTCTGTGATGACCTCTAGCTAGGCTTTTGCAGCAGCTAGCTGATACCCAAACTGTAGCGGGGATCAGCCGCCACTAACAAACTCTTTCACCATTGCTTAAGCATTGCGACACACTATGTTACGGCATGATGACTAAAACTCTACAAACTCACGCAGCACCCAGCCACCGGAACTGAGAGCCACCCAGCCATCGGCGCTAATTTGGCTGACCGTTGCTTCCGTCCCGCTGGCATAAGTGCTGAGAATACGGCTGTCTGTCAGAGGTTGTTCGTAGACAAAGATGCCGCCGATACCGTCATTGACCAAGCGAATGCGATCGCCCACCTGCAGAGTTCTCTGAGGTTCTGGCTTTCTAGCCGTGGTTTCTGCGAAGAGAACGGCTAGAGTTGTCTCCCCTGCTACCCCATCTACGGGGAGTCCCTGTGCCCGCTGAAACTCAATGACGGCCTGCTCGGTTGTGCTGCCATAGAGTCCGTCAGCGGGCTGATCCTCACCTAGATAGTTCAGCTCTTTGAGGCGATTCTGCAGGCGGACTACGCTGTCTCCCCGGCTGCCAAATCGCAAAATGGTTGAGATGTCTTGTGGTCGTGGAGAGGGCGGATCAACTTCAACCGAGCCGACCTGCCGAATCAGATTGCCCGCAACCCAGTTGCCGTCGCTGAGTTCGGCCCAACCGTCCCGGTAGCGTCCGCTAATTTCAATCGCCTGCCTGTCTGCCAGCACCCGCACAATGTTGTAGGTGACGCCGGGGCCAGAGCGGACATTGAGATTGTAGCCATAGGCTGAGACAACGGCGTTGAGGCGATCGCTGCCTGTTCTATCGGGTACGTTAAAACCGCCGTACTCAGGCTCAATCAGGTTGCCTGCCACCCAGGTACCATCAATAAGCTGTATCCAGCCGTTGCTGCTCACCTGACCGCTGAGACGAATTTGCTCACTAGGGTTAAGGATGCGGGCTACGCCGTACTGGGTATTTGGCCCCCAGCGGGCATTGAGCCGATAGCCATAAGCATCGACCTGTACCACCTTGCCCCAGGTGTTGGTGGGCGGCAGCGGCTCAGGATCTGGCTGAGGCGGTTCGGGGTCTGGCTGAGGCGGTTCCGGATCGACTGGTGGTGTGGGAGGATCCGGATCCGGTTCTGGGTCAGGATCTGGGTCTGGGTCGGGATTAGGAATGACGCTGCGCCTCACCTGCTCTACAGGTAGCCAGGTCCCATCAGACAGCTCCGCCCAGCCGTCTTGAATATTGCCAGTCAGATCGACGGCATCCCCTTCAAACAGGGTCCGCGCCACGTCAAAGTCTATACCCGGCCCCGATCGCGCTTCTACCTGAAACTCGTTGCCCTGAGTGACCACATAGCCAGGAACTGCGTAAACGCTGCCGCCCATCATCAGGGCCGCGCTCAGCGCTCCCCCCAGCAGTAGCCGACAGGCCCGATTGGGCAAGGAGACATGCGGCCAGGATAAGGTCACAGCCGGATAGTCATCTGCTTCGTGCTGAACCAGTAAGTGAAGGTAAGCAAGGGTATCCATAACCGTTGGCTCCCGCAGTGACTTTCTATGTTTAAGTATGGCTCTGCTGCAGGTGACTCACCACCGCCACCAGAGTGATTTTGCTGCTCAAACAGCCTTTCCTATCGGTTAGGTGCCAGATAGGCAGATGTGGTGACCGTCGGCACCACTAGCAGCGTCAGCCCCCGTCTGCCTAAAACGCTGACCCAGGTTTTGGCTTCCGCGATCGCCTGTTGCTCAAGATCGTAAAACTGGGCTGGCCAGTAGGTGCCGTTGAAGAAAACGCGGCCTCGCTGATCAGCCACAATGGCCCGCTCAACCCGACCCAAACCAGGAGCTTGAAAGAATTCAGTTACCGTTTCAAAAGTCATGGCTTTCTTCCTGAGAGTAGCGGGCTAGCCGATATCAAACGAGATCAGCGACATCCGGGAAAATACTATGCTGTCACTATAAAGATTGCTTAAAGCAATTCGGTAAACACTGTGCCAGATATTCGGTTGACCCCACTTGCTTTACCGCTACTCCTATTCGGCCACGTTGAGCAAATCACTTTGTAAATAGGTCATTGAAGCCACTAGCTGTTGAGCCTCTGCTGGTGAAATATCCTGGCAATTAGTTTGACTGTCAAATGCCTGATTGATATAGGCCGCGCCCGCCAGCCGATAGGCTCCCGACTCGCCTAGCATCCAGTCGGTGGCAAACTCCGGTGCTGGAAACTGCGATCGCAACTGCGGGTCTGTATATGGCCCATAGTGGAGCTGATAGCCGGGACCAAATAGCGGTGAGTCCAAAGGCTGCTGAAACTCAGTTTCCGGTAAGCCGCCGATGCCCTCTGGGGTAAATTCGATCACAAAGCAGCGATCGCGATTGTCTCGGTACAAAATTTGATAGTTAGCCGCTAAATCAGGGGTAGCGGGCTGCGTTACCAGTTTGGCCACCTGAAACTCAGGGCCAACCTCAGTCGGAATGGCGACGGCTATTCCCAGAGCCTCTAGCTGCTGGGTTTGCTCAGGCTGAAGCTGGCCGATAAAAGCACCCGCAGGCGGCGGCGGTGGCGCAGCGCTGTCGGCGAGAGAGGATGCTGGCGAGGGGCTAGCTTCGGGGGCAGCGCTTTGGCAAGCGGCTAGGGTGAGGCTAAAAGACAAGATCAGACTTAGCGATCGCATCATTGACTCAAAATTGGGGGGCTTGCCTGGTCAACTTCAGTAAGAACTGCCGTCTTTCCGGGTAAAAACGTAGCCGTTTTCGGCGTGATGCGCCACTAGGTCGTCATCTGGGTAGTGGGCAATATCATCGGGAGTGCGATCGCCAATTTCTAGATAGACTACGGGGATATCAGAGCGATTAACCAGGTGATGGCCGTTGTCTGTTGCCGCCGGAAAGCCTGCCATCATACCAGGCGTCATTAGCTGCTCCCCGGCTGAGGTAGTCAGCGTCGGTGTGCCAGCAATAACGTAAACGAACTCATCTTGCTTTTCGTGCCAGTGGCGCAGGGCAGAACTGCTCCCCGGCAGCAGCGTCACTAGATTGACGCCGAAGTTAGTCAG
>JAAHIC010000251.1 GCA_010671965.1 Leptolyngbya sp. SIO4C5 | reverse complement strand
AACCATCGTGCTTTTTGTTTTAGGTCTAGGTGGCTGGTTGAGTCTGATGGCGCGAACGCCGCTGACAGTTTTACCAGGCGTAGAGGCTGTCCCAGAGGCCACGCTGTTTGTAGATAAGCGATCGCCTGTTGTTGTTTCTTTAACGGTCTCTCCCGATCGCCTGTTGGAACTGCGTCAGGTCTTTGCGGCGCCTAGCCAGCGCCGACAAGCCGCTCAGGATATCCAGCGCCTGCAGGCAGGTTTGCTAGCTCAGACCCAGTTAGATTATGAACGTGATATCCGGCCCTGGCTCGGTAATGAGGTTACCTTTGCTGTCACTAGCCCAGACCTCGATCGCGATCCGCAAAATGGAGCCCAGCCTGGCTATTTGATGGCGCTAGCCAGTCGAGACGGCGAGCAGGCCCGGCAGTTCATGCAGTTGTTTTGGCAAAAGCGGGCGATCGCGGGCGAAAACCTAACTTTTGAGCAGTACGCTGGCGTCAAGCTAATTTATGCGGCTACCGCCGAACAGCCGCGTGATTCGCGGGCATCATTACCCAGTTCCTATCCCCTAGCCAGTGCAGTTGTGGGCGATCGCTTTGTTTTGCTGGCCAATTCTCCTACAGTCTTGCGGCAGGCGGTCAATGCGGCTCAAGCTAGCAATCTCAACCTGCAGCAGGCACCCCACTACCGTCAAGCGTTACGAAATCTTCCAGAACGTCGTCTAGGTCTGATTTACTGCGACTTTTCGCAGCTCTCTAGCTGGCTCGTGGGATTACCTGAAGCAGCGGCTGTCGATCGCTCCGAGCAGAAAATTGACAACCTGCTGGTCAACTTGCAGCTAACCGGGCAGGGAGTTCTAGCCGATACGTTGCTGACGGCAGCAGCGGGGGAAGCTTTCGAGCCCATGCGGCCCCAGCTTTCTCAGCCCCCGGTTGGGCTGCAGTCTGTGCCAGCGAGCGCGCCTTTCGTAGCGGCAGGAAATCGCCTGAGTCCTCTCGTTGAGGAAATTAATAGCGGCTTTAGGGGCTATCCGGTCATTCAGCAGCTCGTTGAACCTCTGCTTGACCAGCTTCGCAACCAGTGGAATATTGATTTACCCAGTGTGTTAGCCCACTTCGGCGAAGGAGACTATGCCCTAGCCTGGCTGCCGAGAGCAGAACAGCCGCGCTCAGACTGGCTATTTACGATTCAGAATGATGCTAAAACGGCTGACTATCTGGCGACGCTTGACGAACAGGCCCGGCAGCAAGGACTCAGCGTTGGCACTCTGGCCGTTGATGAGCAACCTGTTACGGCCTGGGCGCGGCTGTCAGCCGGGACGCAAACAACCGATCCCGACGCTTTAGCGCTAAAGGCCGACGTGATTGGACTTAAGGCTGTAGCCAACGATCAGGTCATTTTGTCTACTTCGGCTGAAAGTTTGGGCCAAGCTTTGGCGGCAGGAAATCGCTCTATTCTCAAGTCTGCTGATTTTCGCCAGGCGATCGCGGCTCTAGATGCTGACAACAACGGCTATCTGTACTTTGACTGGCCTCAGGTCGGTGACGCCATCATTCAGCGCAGCTCACAGCTTCGCTGGCTATCTACCGCCCTAGACCCCTTTTTCAAATACTTAAAATCTGTGACGATTAGTAGCTACGATAGCGACGCCAACTTCAAGCGGGGTGGTATATTCATCCGTCTAGTAGAGGCTCAATAACCGGAGCTAGTAGCGTGACAGAAATTGAGATGATCGTGGCCGATTGGGCGGCTAAGCGGCTACCGCAACCATCCCAGATGCAGCAGCTGATAGCGCATGAACTGGCTGATTCTGGTCGCGCCCAGGCTTGGGGGATCACCGCTGCCACCGCTGAAACGCAGCTCAACCAGCGAGCACAGCTTTTGCAGGCGCTAATTAGTTCCGATGTCCAGTTTCCCCTCCCCTACCAGCAGTGGACTGATTTGATTCCGCTCTTATGGTCTCTGTGGTTGCCCTTGGGGCTGCGGTTGGCTGCGACCCGTAAGGCGCTGGGGCGACCGCTGATACAGGGGATCTTAGGCGGTCAGGGAACGGGCAAAACCACCCTAACGGAGATCTTGCGCCTGATTTTGCAGCAGTTGGGCTATCGAGCGGTCTGTCTTTCCATTGACGATCTCTATAAGACCTATGACGAACGTCAGCAGCTGCGCCAGCAAGATTCACGGTTGGTTTGGCGCGGGCCACCCGGAACCCATGACATTGAACTTGGACTGCAAACCCTGCAGCAGCTACGACAAGCTCAGCCCGGTCAGTCAGTGGACATTCCTCGTTTTGACAAATCTGCCCAGGGCGGCGAAGGCGATCGCGTAGCTCCTAAGCAGGTTTCAGATATTGACATTGTGCTGTTTGAAGGCTGGTTTGTCGGCGTGCAGCCAGTTTCTTCAGACTGTTTTTTAGCGCCGCCGCCCCCGATTATTTCCGAGGCAGATAAAGCTTTTGCTAAGGACATGAATCAGGCGCTCAGAGCTTATTTACCGCTGTGGGATTTGCTAGACCGACTGATTGTGCTGTATCCAGAAGACTATCGCCTCTGCCAGCAGTGGCGGCAACAGGCTGAGCAAGATATGAAGGCGACAGGAAGAACCGGCATGTCGGCTGAAAAAATTAGTCAATTTGTGACATATTTTTGGTGTGCGCTACATCCTGAGTTGTTTATTAAGCCGCTGGTTGAAGAAACTGGGCTGGCCGATCTGGTTATCGAAATTCGCGCCGATCACACCCCTACAGCGATCTACTCGCCTTAGAAACGGGTACTATGCTGATGGCGAGGCCACAAACTCTATTCACGCAACCCCTGTCTGACTCTTTCTAGCATGAACATCATGAGCGCATCGGTGAAAATCTTAGAACCTGCCGGCATTTTAGACAGCAACAAGGCAGAAGAGTTTCGTCAGCAAGTTGATCACGCTCTTGACGAGGGCAATGACATTCTTTTGATCAACTTAAAAGATATTTCATTTGTGGACAGTTCCGGCCTAGGTGCGCTCGTGGTAGCGATGAAAAAAGCTAAGGCCCATGAACGTCGCATGTATGTCTGTTCAATCAACGAACAGGTGCGTATGCTGTTTGAGCTAACCAGCATGGATCGAGTATTTGAGGTTTTCAGCGATCGCCAGGAGTTTGAGCAAAAAGTCCTAAACGCTGCGGCAACTGACACGGCTAATGAAGACTGATTTTAAGCAGAGACAGATCGTCAGGAAACGTGTCTTCGGCTCGTAGGGTTCTGACATAGTCAAGCACGCTGTCGATGGTTTGCCCTAGGCCCTTCTCTCCTAGCAGCGCAATAAAGGAATAGAGATCTAAAGGAGCTGCCTCTCCCGGTTCCTGCACTTCATAAATGCCGTCGCTGAATACGTAAAGATTGCTGCGGGGTGGCACCTGAGTGCGCTGCCAGATAAAACGAGTATCCGGCAGCATACCGATGGGCATTCCCGGCGTTTTGAGACAGTCTATGTCGGCTTTGCCACTGTCGGTTTGAGAAACCAAGACAGCCGGGGGGTGTCCAGCACTAGCGTAAGAGAGCTGTCGGGTGGCGCAGTTGTAAACGCCATACCAGATGGTGAAATATTTGTCGTGCTGGTCGTCCATCTGAAAAGTTTCATTCAAAGCTTGCAGAACTTTCTCAGGCCGATAAAAATTGACGTTGGGCAATGACTGCGATCGCAGGACATTGAGCACTGATGTTGAGAGCAGGGCCGAGCCCAACCCGTGCCCAGAAACATCCAGCAGATAAATCGCCAGATAATCGGGATCTAGCCAGTAATAGTCAAAACAGTCGCCCCCTAGCTGACTAGACGGAATGAACCGGGCCTCAATGGGAACTTTACCTTCTAGGTTCGTGGGCAGCAGCGATCGCACGTAGTCGGCGGCCTCGGCAAGTTCTGCTTCTAGCAGCTGTTTCTGTGTCTTCAGATCGCGGGTGAGCTGATGAAAGCGGAGTCCGGCGCGAACGCGGGCCTTCAACTCGTTGATGTCTACTGGCTTGGTCAGCAAATCATCGGCTCCCGCGTCTAATCCTTTAATGCGATCGGCAGAGCTATCACGAGCCGTCAGCAACAAGAAAAAAGTCGTGGTTAAATCTGGATTTTGCTTCACCTGTTGGCAAATATCCAGGCCATTGATATCTCCTGGCAAGACCCAATCGCAGACAATCAGCGCTGGATTGATGCGCTCAGCTAGAGTCAGACCCTCCCGGCCATTCTGCGCAATCGTGACGGCATATCCCTGCCCCTGCAGGAGCCGCTGGAGCAAGCGTTGGGTCATTGGGTCATCGTCAATTACCAGAATATGAGCCATAAGCTAAATAACTCGGTAATCGATTTCAAAGATCATACGGCACGGAATTTTGAGCATTAGCAGGCTCATCTATGGTTAGCGTTAAACGACTTGAGAGGGAGTGATTCCAAAGTTCACTGAAATCCTGTAGAAAATAGGATTCTGCTTCAATAGATGACTCTGACTTGTCAACCGCCTGTGACTCATGGAAATGAATGCGCGGCAGCACAATCGGTCTACCGGGTTCTAAAAGATTAGCGCGATAGCGCCCAGCTTCATCGATGTCTGAAAAACAGTAAAGCTGATAATAGTTATTACTTAATAGCTCGCGGTACTGAATTAGAACATAAACGTCGGTTGGGCGAAGCTGTACCTGGAAGGGTAAAGCAATCTGTTTTTGAGCCGGTAGCAAAGAAAGCCGTAGGCTAGTGCGGATGCCATAGTAACCTACTTTATCGGCCTGTAGCGGATATTTACGATGGCGCGGTTGGATGCAGGTGCGCATGAAAGTCGGAATATCTAAGGTTTCCTCGTTGTAGGCCGCGATCGCGCTGATTAGAACATCGTAGGTTGGGACATTACCCATATTAAAGAGGTCTATAACCAGCGACTGCGCCTCCGTTTGAGAACGTAAATCGGCATACAGATAGGGCAGCGTTGTGAGCTGGAGCTGCTGGGTTAGGGCTACGCGATCTTGAGCCTGTTCCTGCTGGATCTGCTGCAGCAAGCGCATGACAAACCAGGCATAAAATCCGGTCAGACCAACCAGAATGAGGTTACTTAAAAGCACTAGGCTGGTCATGAATTTAATCAGAAAGACCAATAATGGAGCGATAGCGCGGCTCTAGCTGGGTCGTGGCGGCAGCCAAGCTGCGCCGCCCCCACTGCCCCTGAGCCAGTAGCTGCTGACGAAGCTGGGCTACATCCGTTGTCACTATCTGCCCCGCAGCCACTAGCCGCCGACCGCCCACCCAAGCGCTGTCAACGGCATTGACCGGACGGCCCATAACCAACAACCCAATCGGATCGGTGGGCGGCAGCAGCGCCAGGCTGGTGAGATCGTAAAGCACAAGATCAGCTAGCTGACCGACCGCTAGTTTGCCAAGCTGATCTGCCTGATTGACGGCTCTAGCGCCCCCCTGAGTTGCCATCGCGATCGCCTGAGTCGGACTAATCCAGCGGTGATAATCCGGTTCGGTGGTGTTGTGCAGCAGCGTCCCTACCTTGATCGCCTCTAAAATATCCTGACTGTCATTGCTCGCAGTGCCATCGCAGCCAAAGGTAACGTTGATGCCAGCCTGTAGATATTGCAAAATCGGGGCAATGCCGCTGCCTAACCGCAGATTGCTCAAGGGATTATGAACCACGCTGGCTCCGGTTGCCGCCAAAATAGGAATATCGGCGGCCTCTAGCCAGATGCAGTGGGCTAAGGAAGTCCTCGGCCCCAAAAAACCAAGCTGGCTGAGATGTTCAACGGCGCTGCAGCCATATTTTTCCTGAGCCAGCATTTGCTGAGCTTTGGTTTCTAGCAGGTGGGTATGGCGGCACAGACCATAGCGATCGCTCAGTTCTAGGCAGCCCTGAAATAGCTCATCTGTGCAGAGCTGAATCCCCGTTGGCCCCACCATGAGATTAATCCCGGCTTCAGGGCGGTGAAACCGCTTAATAGCTGTCTCCAACCAGGCCAGGACTTCAGCGGCGCTTTGACGTCCCGGATGAGGAGGCTGATTTTCAGCGCCGCTGGGTAAACCTGCGTCTTCGGCCAAATCTTGAATAAGGGGAGCGATAAAAGCCCGGATGCCCACTTCCTGATAGCCCCGGACGGCTGCCGCAACTGAATCTAGTTCCTGCCCCGGCTCTAGGACTAGGTGATCGATGACGCTCGTACCACCAGACAGCAGCGTTTCCACGGCGGTGCCGATGGCGCTGAGGTAAATTTTTTCTGGGGTGAGGGGGGGAGACTGATACAGCTCTGAAAGCCACAGCTCTAAAGGTAATGGCGCGATCGCCCCTCGCTGCCACATCTCTGAGGAGTGAGTATGGGCGTTAAAGAAGCCTGGCAGCAGCAGTTTGTCTGTCGCGTCGACCGTTTCTCCCTCAGGCTTTAAAGTCTCGGCGATCGCAGTAATTTTGCCATTAGCCACCTGAATATCACAGGTGCGATAGCTATCTGCGGTGGAAACTAGGGCGTTTTGGATCGTGAAGTTCACAGGAATCGAGTAGGGCTAGGTGGCTAAGGACTTCAATCTCATTCTCCTGTGGGATGGAACAGGATATCTAACTCAAGCAGAATTAAAGGGCGCTATCAAAGCAGTTTGCCAAAAGGGCTGTTATCCTTTCATGAATTCTTCCTCACCTCAGCCAGCTATTCCCCCTGAATCAGGCGTACCGACAGCTTGCTTCACTTCTGGCGGTACA
>JAAHIC010000250.1 GCA_010671965.1 Leptolyngbya sp. SIO4C5 | reverse complement strand
TCTAGAACCAGCTTCACTGTTGCTTCTTCCCGCATAAAAAGGTTCTCCAGAATCAGATGTACATCGTGCATCCGCTCTGCTGTCAGTTTTCTTTCTTGAACGGAAATGGGAAGGTTCACCTTGGGGTCAGGCAGTGTGAGCATTTCTTAAACGGTTAGAAGCTCTCTAATTATATTTTGAGGTCGAGAAAAGTTAATCCGGCAATCGGTATAAGCTTTTTCTATCATAAGCGCTAACGGCGGCCTGTCCCGTGTCAGAAACTACGGACAGCCTTGGCAGAAACGCCGTGCAATAGTCTAAAAGAGGCGCAAACGAGCATAGAAAAGCCGTGAATCGAATTGGCTGAGCAAATACGCCTCTGCTGCCTTCCCTAGTAAACGGAACTATTTCAGAGAGAAAATTTCTGACGGCAACCGATAAAAAGCGTTACAAGCACTAAAATCCTACCCAGTTTCTCAATAAAACCGATAAAGTAAAAGAATGTAACATTTATGAGATAGGGCGAGAACTTTTTATGCGCGTCATCCTGCTGACTGGAAAAGGAGGTGTCGGTAAGACCTCTGTAGCCGCCGCTACAGGGCTACGCTGCGCTGAATTAGGCTACAAGACGCTAGTTCTCAGCACTGATCCGGCTCACTCTCTAGCTGATAGCTTTGATGTAGAACTGGGTCATGTGCCCTATCAGGTGCAGCCTAACCTCTGGGGGGCTGAACTAGATGCCCTGATGGAGCTAGAGGGCAACTGGGGTTCAGTGAAGCGATACATTACAGAAGTCTTGCAGGCGCGGGGACTGCAGGGCGTTGAAGCGGAAGAACTGGCTATCTTACCGGGCATGGACGAAATCTTTAGCTTGGTGCGGATGAAGCGACACTATGACGAAGGCGAGTATGACGTTTTGATTATTGACTCTGCGCCGACAGGTACGGCCCTGCGCTTGCTCAGCCTGCCTGAAGTGGCGGGCTGGTATATGCGGCGGCTCTACAAGCCGTTTCAGGCGGTTTCGGCGGCGCTGCGGCCTTTAGTAGAGCCTCTGTTTCGGCCCGTGGCCGGGTTTTCGCTGCCTACGACTGAAGTTATGGATGCGCCCTATGAGTTTTACGAGCAGCTAGAAGCGTTAGAAAAAGTCCTGACTGACACTGCTACAACTTCGGTGCGGCTGGTGACCAACCCCGAAAAGATGGTGATTAAGGAGTCTCTGCGAGCACATGCCTACCTGAGTCTTTACAACGTTGGCACTGATCTTGTGATCGCAAACCGCATCATTCCTGACAGTGTCCAGGATCCGTTCTTCCAGCGCTGGAAAGATCAGCAACAAACCTATCGCCACGAAATTCACGAGAACTTTCGCCCCCTGCCGGTCAAAGAAGTGCCGCTGTTCTCAGAGGAAATGTGCGGCATCGAAGCCCTGCACCGCCTTAAGGAAACCCTCTATGCGTCTGAAGATCCAGCCCAGGTTTACTACAAGGAAACGACGCTGCGCGTTGTTCAAGAATCCGGTCACTACAGCTTAGAGGTCTATCTGCCCGGTATCCCTAAGGATCAAGTTGAGCTAAGCAAAACCTCTGACGAACTCAATATTCGCATTGGCAACCATCGCCGCAATCTGGTGTTACCCCAAGCGCTGGCGGCGCTGCAGCCTGCCGGTGCCAAAATGGAAGATGACTACCTAAAAATTCGCTTTGCAGCGGCAGCTTAACTAGACCTCAAGCTTAAGGGGCAAAGTCATAGAGGGTTATTTCCAGCTTGCAGCCTCGCTCACCGTTGAGCGATCGCTTAATGGTGTTGACTGCTCGAAAAGCTTCTGCCCCCTGTTCATCAAGCTGATCGTTAAGACGCTCAGCAAACTCTGCGGTACAGCTATCCCTACTTTGAGTCAGGGGGACGAGGTTGGCCTTGGCCGTCTGGATATCCCAAACGGCGATCGCTTTATGCACTTGAGTCCACTGCTGCTGCTGTTTATTAGAACGAGGTGGAAAAATAGATTCACCAATCAGCTTTTGACCGGCAAAAGCGAATCCGGCTAGCACAATGCCAGCCCCCACTAAAGCCGCAATTCCGGCCTCGTAGCTAATCGTGGCAGCTTTCTCCATAGCGCTCTCTCTGGTTGCGTCAATGCCTTTGGTTTGACAGCTTAACACGGAGCCTGGAATCTCAATCAGGCTGATTGGCCTGGAAAAGATTGAATTCTTTTTTGTCGCAGGCGATCGCGTCTTTCTGGCGTTGATTGTGCGTAGCAGGCCGGACAAGAAACGCCCGCTTCGTATTGAGGGGATGACTTGGCGGCCTGATCGAGGGGACGACCGCAGGCACGGCACATCTCATAGCTGCCAGGGGCTAAACCGTGGCGGACAGCAACCCGCTCATCAAAGACAAAGCATTCTCCTTGCCAAAAACTCTCTTCAGCAGGCACTTCCGCCAGGTATCTGAGGATGCCACCTTTCAGGTGGTAGACCTGCTCAAACCCCTGATTGAGCAGATAGGCCGAAGCTTTTTCACAGCGAATACCGCCTGTGCAGAACATCGCTACCCGCTTGTGCTTTTGAGGATCAAGGCGCTGCTGTACATAGTCAGAAAACTGCCGGAAGGACTGAGTCTGTGGATTAATCGCGCTTTGAAACGTGCCAATGGAGACTTCATAGTCGTTGCGGGTATCGATCACCAGAGTCTCAGAATCGCCAATGAGCTGATTCCAATCCTGCGGTTCAACGTAAGTACCTGTCTGCTGAGACGGATTGGCGGCAGGATTGCCGAAGGTGACGATCTCCTGCTTGCACTTCACTTTCAAGCGTTCAAACGGTGGCGCGGACGCCGTTGACGTTCTAGCCTCTAGATCAGCTAACCGCAAATCTTGCCGCAAAAAGGCTAAGACAGCTTCAATGCCCTGACGAGAGCCTGCAATAGTGGCATTAATCCCTTCTGCAGCCAGCAAAATCGTGCCTTTAATCTGATTGGCCTGGCTTATATCTAGAAGCCCCCTCTGCAGGTCTGCATAATCAGGAAGCGCAACAAATTTATAAAAAGTGGCAACAGTAGTCATGAACTCTAAGCGCCAACAGCAGGTCTTCAACTATAGCCGATGCTGACGGTAAACGTGAGCGGCAGCTCGGTGCAGCATGGCGTGGCGGTTGACTAAAGCCGCCATATCTTCAGCGTAGCCGCCGCCAATGACGCTGGCAACCGGATATCCAGCCGCCAAACAGGTATTGAGCACATAGTACTCTCGCCGGTAGAGGCCCCGATCGCTGAGAGCAAGCTTACCTAAGCGATCGCCCTTGTGGGTATCGGCTCCCGCATCGAACAAAACCAGATCAGGCCGTACCTGACTCAGCAAGTCTGGCAAAATAGCGGCTAGCTGCCCTAGATACTCATCGTCTTCTAAACCCTCTGCCAGGGGCAGGTCTAGATCGCTTTGCTGTTTGCGGCTAGGAAAATTGACTTCGCAATGCATAGAAAAGGTGAAGACGCTGGCGTCACCCTGAAAAATCTGCGCCGTACCATCCCCCTGATGCACGTCTAAATCTACAATCAGTACCTGTTTTACTAACCCCTGCTTCTGCAGAACGCGGGCTGCGATCGCCAAGTCGTTAAAAATGCAAAAACCAGAACCATAGTCTGGAAAGGCATGATGCGTACCGCCTGCCGTATTACAGGCGAGTCCCTGCTGCAGCGCTAGCTTAGCGGTCAGAATTGTGCCGCCTACGGCAGTACAGGTTCGCTGCACCAAGGCCGGACTCCAGGGCAACCCAATCCGACGCTGAGCTTTTGGCGATAGCGTCCCCTGCCGATAAGCCTGGGTATAGGCGGCTGTATGCACCAGCTCAATCCAGTCAGGCGGCGGCGGCCCCGGCTGATAAATCTGGTTTTTAGTCACCACTCCCTCGGCCAGTAGCTGCTCGCAGAGCAGGCCAAACTTAGCCATTGGAAACCGATGTTCGGTGGGCAAAGGAACTACATAGTCGGGGTGATAGACAACGGGGGGAAAACTCAAGGGCAGCTTAGAGGAAAGAAGACAGCGATCGCTGCTGACGCATATCAAGCTGGTGAGCCAAGCTGCCTTCTGGCCAGTCCAGCGGATGATCTTCCTGTTCCGGCAGAACAGTCACGACGGAGCTAGCCGGGTAGGGACTCGGACCGGCGGCTGCCTGAGCTGGCGCAGATTGGGCTATCTGAGTAGGCGGCGTGAATTGAGGAGAGGGTTGTGCAGGCGCGGCTAAGGGCTGAGTCTCTGGCAGGGGGACCGAAAACGGTTTAAGCCGCTTAGGCCCTGCGGCGGGGACGGGCGGTTTAGGCGGAGTGGGTTGACGCTGGGAGCGGCGGGGCTGAGGTGCAGTGCTTTTAGAAACTGGGCGCTGCAGCAGCCGGGACAAGACAAAACAGCCCGCGGCACAGGTGCCTACCAAGAACAGTAGTGACCACCCAGGCAGCTCTGCGGCTGAAGATTGAGCGGTAGCTGCGATCGCGCTGGTTGATGATGCAGCGGCAGACCCTGCAGGAGCGTCTGTGTCAGTGGCAGACGGCGATGGCTTTGAGTTCTGCGGTTTGCTCGGCTGCTGAGTTGGGGGCGCAGCTACCTGGGACGAGCGATCAACGCCGGGATCCATCAGACCCCCAAAAGCCGAGACAGCAATCAGCACGGAGATGAGCCAGATACCCCCTAATAAAAACAGGGGATAGCGCAGCGCGAGCTGACCTAAACGATGAATTCTGGTTGTATCAGAGGCACTTTCAGTCGTTGTCTTTACAGCCTCTGACGGAAACAGGTTGAGATTAGAATAGGTTGAGTCGTGACGCTGATTCTGTGTCATAACATTTTCTAGGCCCAGCAGCGCTGCCACAGACAACGGCTACAAAAATTGTAGGCGCTTCTGCTAAAAGCGGCACATTTTTATTGCCGTAGATCAACCAATGAGAGGTAACGGCTAGGATCTTGGGCCACCCAGCCCGACTGAGAATTTAGGCGAACTTCAAAGTACAGATAAGAAGTCTCATTGGCTACCTCAGCTGCGGCAATAGTAGCAATTTCATCTCCCTGGCGAATCTGCTGGCCGACAGAGACTGAAAGCGTATTGAGGTGGGCGTAACGGGTTTGCAGACCTTGGCGGTGATTGATGACCACCAGATTGCCGTAGCTTGGCTGCTGACCCACGAAAGCAACAACGCCATCTCCTACCGCGAGGACAGGGGTATCCGGGGCCGCCGCGAGGGCAATACCGTTGCTGAAAGCCAGCTTTTCCCGGTTGGCATCAGGCTGCCAGCCGTAGTTCATAATCAGGGCTGCCTGACTGGGGAGAGGATAACCACGTAAATCATGATTTGGGCTAGGGGCTCTCGCTGCAGAACTGGTTGTCGCGAGTCCCGGAAACCAGTTGATCCCTGGCACAAAAATAGTTGGGGGCACTTGAGCCTGGCAGCCATTGACCTCAAACAGCACATCGGCGCGGACTCCATAGGCTGCAGCCACGTCCTGCCAGGTTTGACCAGCGGCGACCTGCACCTGAATGCCGTTGAAAGGCGGAATCAAAACATCGGTGCCAGGGGTCAAGCCGTCCTGGCGCAACGCCGGATTTAAGCCCAGGAGGGTCGCAGGAACTAAGTTGTACTGCTGGGCAATACTTTCTAAGGTATCGTCTGCAACAGTGCGGTGACGCTCAAATCGCTCAGTTGCCGGAGGACGGCATAAGGAGGCGCTACTTTGGGCGATCGCTGGGATTACCCAAAGCGGGCCAGCTAGCAGCAGGCCAGCCATTCTGAAAACCCATCGGCGATAACTGACTTTTCTAGGGGTAGGAACAGCTAATCTCAAAATTTGCACAGGTCTATCAGTGAATTGAAAACGTTTGCTCCTCTACAATGATCTAAGCGTGCTCTTAAAGATTCATCCACTGAATCTGGCTTTCCGCACAATTGAACGGCTGTTTCTCAATGAAGACGCAGGGGAAGCAAAATTGTTCAAGCCGATTCGCTACAGTAAAGATGAGCGCTGCTAAACAGGCGTCTATATAGAGTTGCTCTTTTGCCATAGGGAATTGACATGAGTTTCTCATTTCAACGGTTGGGACTGTATACCGTCCTTTTGGGGGTAGGCTGCGGAGTTGGTTTTGCAGGGCACTACTACCTAGCGCAGGAGGCTGGGCCAGAGCAATCTGCTGGTAACTCTTCGGGGACAGTTTCTGCAGCGCTGCAGACGCCTTTGGAGACGGCGGTTCAGGCAGCAGTTCCGTTAGTTCCCGCTCAGAGCGATCCTAACTTTATTGCTGAGGCCGTAGAAAAAATTGGCCCTGCTGTTGTGCGTATTGATGCGGCTCGTCCGGTCACTGATGAGCTATCGGGTGCGTTTCAGCATCCCCTCTTTAAGCGATTCTTTGGCGATGACATGCCGCCACCGTCGTCTTTACCAGAGCGAATCGAGCAGGGAACGGGGTCGGGCTTTATCCTGGATGCTAACGGCAAGATCATCACCAATGCTCACGTTGTCGATGGGGCGACAGAAGTCACTGTCACGCTCAAGGACGGTCGTACTTTTGAGGGGGAGGTGATTGGCACCGATTCAGTCACCGATGTAGCCGTGATTAAAATTGAGGCGACCGATCTGCCAAAAGTCATGCTGGGCAGTACTGAGGATTTGGTGCCAGGGCAGTGGGCGATCGCGATTGGCAATCCCTTAGGCTTAGACAACACGGTGACTGAATCGGTGCCAATCACCA
>JAAHIC010000025.1 GCA_010671965.1 Leptolyngbya sp. SIO4C5 | reverse complement strand
TGTCTAATGACCGCTTAGCTGTAACATCTCGCAAGCAGCAGCGAGAGCACTCCGCCTCAAACCTTATGACCTCAACTCATAATTTTGCCAATCCCTAGCAGATGTATGCTAATCTATACGTAAGATTTCCGAAAAACTTAATAATCTATTAGCTCATAAATCATTATGAGTTGAGGTCATAAGGTTTGAGGCGGAGTGCTCTCGCTGCTGCTTGCGAGATGTTACAGCTAAGCGGTCATTAGACTGTGCGAGCTGGTTTTCTGATAGGAAAAATCTTTTGCAGACTATCTTGTCAGAAGCAAACGGGCGAGTTTAGGCCACTCTCAGTCGGCTGGTAGCAAGCCAAATAGCTTGCTGCAAGTCTAAATCAAAAAATCGCAAAGTCTTTTGCGAAATATCTGCGCATAGATTGTTTGGGCGATTAACAAGCCTCCGGGCTTACTTGATGCCTGAAATGTTTGTGCAAACTTTTTTCTTATGTAAATTTCCCTTTCGCTCTAACCACACGCATCATGAACTACGGCGCTGTCCCCTTCATCATTCCTGTATTAGCCATTGTCTATCTCTTAACAATTTACGGTCTGCTAACTTTGTTCGCAAAGCGATCGAGCCGACAGAGTAAATCTGAAAGCTAGCCGCTACTGAAAACAGCTTTATTCGGCTGCCCCTTCTGCTGAATTCAGGATTACTCGGTGTCTCTGTCCCAGGATGGCGATCGCCGTTTTGACTTGCCGCTGCCGTACTAGCAGATAGTCCGTGTTGTAAGTTGAAACGGCAAAGATGCTGATCTCAGCCTCGGCCAAAGGAACCAGCAGCGAAGCCAGGATGCCCGTTAGGCTAAAGTCTAGCGGGCCAGCCACTTGAAAAGCCTGCCAGGGGCGATCGCAGACTACGCTTTCGGGCACTTGCGCCTCGTCGCAGACAAGCGAAAGTTCTTCGTCAGTGCGTGTAACTGACAGCAGAGACTGGCTAATAGCCCAGTCTGGAATGGCAGCAGTGGCAGCAAGACGGCAGATTGCCAAGCTTTGCGGCAGCAGGATCAGGGTTTGCGGGGCTACCATTTTACATGCGCTCTAGCACCTGAAGGCCCAGCAGCGAGAGTCCCAGCCTGAGCGTTTTAGCGGTCAGATCGCACAGCGTCAGCCGCGAGGTGCGCTGTGGCTCATCGGTCTGCAGCACAGAACAGCGATCGTAAAACTGGTTAAACTTCTGGCTCAGCTCAAATAGATACTGGCAGAGGCGATTGGGCATTAGCTCCTGTTCGACTTCGGCCAAGACCTCATCAAGCTGCAGCAGATGCTTAGCCAGCGCAAATTCCGTTTCATCGTCTAGATGAATCTGAGCCTCTTCGCCCAAGGTGTCAAAGTCAATGCCTCCCTTGCGGCTGATGCCCTGCACCCGCACATAGGCATAGAGCAAATAGGGAGCGGTGTTGCCCTGCAGCGCCAGCATTTTGTCATAGCTAAAAATGTAGTTGCTGGTGCGGTTCTGGCTGAGGTCAGCGTACTTGACGGCGTCAATCCCTACCGTTTCAGACACCGTTTGCACAAACGCTTCGGACTCTTGCCGCGCTTCGTCAGCAATGCGCTGCTCTAAATCAGCCTGCGATCGCCGCACGGCCTCATCTAGCAGATCCTTGAGGCGCACTGTCTCCCCTGAGCGGGTCTTAAACTTTTTGCCATCTTCTCCCTGCACCAGACCGAAGGGCACATGCACCAGCTCCACCTCTGCCGGAATCCAGCCTGCACGACGGGCCACCTGAAAGACCTGAGCAAAGTGATTGGCCTGCCCAATATCGGTGACATAGATAATCCGATCGGCTTGGTCCTGCTGAATCCGATAGCGCACGGCAGCTAAGTCGGTGGTGGCGTAGTTATAGCCTCCGTCTGACTTACGCACAATCAGCGGCAATGGCTCCCCTGACTTATTCTGAAAGCCCTCTAGAAAAACGACCTCAGCCCCCTGATCGGTTTCCAGCAGCCCTGCGGCTGCTAAATCTTTGACCACATCGGCGAGCAGCGGATTGTAGAAAGACTCGCCTCGCTCGGTGATTTGAATCTGGAGGCGATCGTATATCTTCTGAAATTCCTGCCGCGACTGGGCACAGAGAATCTGCCAGGCTTTACGCGCTTCCAGATTGCCTGCCTGCAGCTCGACGACTGCTTGACGAGAGGTTTCTCTGAAGTCAGCGTCGTTGTCAAAGCGCTGTTTGGCTTCTCGATAAAAAACAACTAGATCGCCTAGATCAATATCACCTGAGTCTGTAATCGCTTCTGGGCAAACCTGGCGCAGATGGGTAATTAACATGCCAAATTGGGTGCCCCAGTCCCCGACGTGGTTTAGCCGCAGCACGTCATGGCCCTGAAATTCCAGCACCCTGGCAATGGAGTCGCCAATGATGGTGGAGCGCAGGTGGCCGACGTGCATTTCTTTGGCAATATTGGGACTGGAAAAATCCACAATCACCTTCTGCGGCTGCTTGGCCGGTGCAACCCCCAGTCGCGGATCGGCCTGTACCTGCTGCAGCAAGTTTTCTAAATAGTCTGTCTTGAGCGTTAGGTTGATGAACCCCGGCCCGGCAATTTCTGGCGGCTGACACAGGCTACTGACGTCAAGGTGCTCGACAATCTGCTCGGCGATCGCTCTGGGCTTCTGCCTGAGTGGTTTGGCTAGAGACATGGCGACGTTGGCCTGATAGTCACCAAACTTAGGATTGTTGGTGGGGGCCAGAATGGGGTCAGTATTGGCCCAATCAGGGCCAAAAGCCTGCACCATAGCCTGCTGCAGCGCAGTTTTGAGTTGAGCGATCGCAGATTTCATTGATTAAATTACCAGACGGTCAGCCAGTTCAAATTTAGGCTAGAAAGGGTCATATTCATCTATATCTTATCGGGGGGGCGGCGTTGCGGTGCTGGGTAAAGTTGAGGTCGCAGTAGAGTTGGGGATCCCCCACGTCAGATAGACACCACCTGAACTGAATTTACTTAAAATTTCTTAATAGAAGAATTAATGCTCTGGCCCAACTTTTCATGCCTCTTACCGAGATCAGCTTTTGGCGCGATCGCTTTACTGGGCGATCGCTTTACGATACTTTTCTCAAGCTATTTATCTACTCCAATGTCTGGGTTGCCGGGGCGATCGCTTCACTGGTGTTTTTTGTTCAGCACACCCTAGGGCTAGCCTGGCAGTGGCAACCTATGCTGCTAATTTTCACGGCAGCGCTAATTCCCTATAATCTGGATCGGGTAATTGACACTTACGTCCAAAAAATTCCTGATCAGCGAGCGCAGGCTTTCTTTCAGCAGTCCGGCGTCGTAATTTTGTTGGGATTAGCCAGTTTAAGCCTAAGCTGGCTGATTTATCAGGCCCCAGTGATGGTGCGCTGGGTTTGCTTAGGAGGGCTGGTCCCGCTGATCTACGGCATTCCCCTGTGGCCTATCTATCGTCAGTCTGAGTGGCGCTGGTATCGCTTGAAAGATATTCCCGGGGCCAAAGCCTGGATTGTGGCGGGCACGATTACCTATGCGGTTGTAGCCGTGCCGTTGGCTTATACCGAACACCCTTTTGACCTCGCTAGCGGTTTAGTCAGCCTGTTTCTGCTTATTTTTATCGGCAGTAACTCTCACACCTTTGATATCCGTGATGTCGTTTCCGATCGCCATCAGGGAGTATTCACCATGCCGGTTCTGTGGGGAGTTGCCAATACGCGTCGGTTTTGGACAGGGGCCAATCTGCTGCTGCTCTGCCTCTTGACGGCAGGCTGGGGCCAAGACTGGCAGATTCCTGCGCCTGTCGTAGTGCTGCCCTCAGTTGTGCTGACGCTCATCTACCTGTGGCAGGTAGAGCCGGAGACACCTCGCAACGCTTACAGCATCTGGGTTGACGGCATTCTAGTTGTGCCTGCGCTGCTATCGCTGATAGATTAGTGCCCACTAATTTAATATCGCCATACAAGCAGCACTCTTTCGCAACTAGCTCCAGACAGGAAACCGGAGAAAAGGTGACAGACAGTAGTACAATCGACAGGCATTCCGGCTCGGCGTCATCTTTGGTTGTAGTTAAAAGCAGATAGATTGGTCGCAGGCCGGGCACATAAAGGGTTGCTCTAGCGTCTATCAGAGACGCACTGCGTGAAAGGAGACGAGGACTGCCACCCATGTTGTTTAATCGCCGCCGTCGTCGGTATAGCAGCCGTTATGAGCGTAAATCGCGGAGGTTTCGCTGGCTACCGGCTTTGCTGTTAATTATTGGCATTCCCATCGGGGTTGAGCTACTGGCCCGGCTGGTTGTCAATATGGCAGGACTGACGGACAAGCTTACCCTCGATCAGACCGCGCCTATTATGCAAGCCTATGAGCTGGGCTTCGTTGATCCCGAAGGCGATACCTATGAAAGGCTGCGCAGCGAGGGTGAACTGGCAGCGGCGCGCAATCCACTGCTGGGCTATCGGCTTTTGCCTAGCCAAACCAGTGACTTCTGGACAATCAACCCGCAGGGCTTTCGCGACACGGATCCAGTTACGCCGGAAAAAACTGGGGATGAAGTCCGCATTTTCGTTTTGGGCGGCTCTACAGCCTTTGGACAGCTCAGCACAAACAATGCCGCCACTTTTGCGGAGAAGCTAGAAGCGCAGCTCAACAATCAGGTAGCTCAACAAGCTGCTAACCCAGGTCAGTTTCAGCCTGCAGTCCTGCCTTACCGTGCCGATCAGGTCACAGAAGCACTGGCCTTACCGCCGCGCATTCGGGCCGGACAGTATCGGGTCGTCAATGCGGCCATTCCGGGCTATGCCTCAGGTAATGAGCTGGCGCTGCTCGTGCAGCATGTGGCCGCTTATAATCCCGATATTCTAGTTGTCATTGATAGCTATCCTGACCTGCTGCTGCCCAGCAATCAGCCCGGTACGGATATTCCAGGGATAGAGTCAGCCCTGCACGATGAGCAAGAGTCGCTAGGTCGTCGCTTCAACCGCCGAGTCAGCCAGTGGTTTAATCATCTTTATAGTGTCCAGCTCGTCAAGTACTACACGCCCCAGGCAGAACGTCCTGATGCCAGCTCAATTCGGCCACTCAATCTGCTGACTGGCGAGGTGGATGGGCCACTCAGCCAGCAGCTAGCGGCTGATGAGACAGAGCTGAATCAGCGGGTCAACCGCTATCGTCAGCACCTGTTGCAAATGGTGCGCTGGACTTCTGGAACCCGCAAGCGACTCATTGTTGGCATACAGCCAGAGATCACGGGGCGAGCCGCTGAGGCACTGACAGCGCCGGAGGCTGCCATCGTTGAAGAGCTGGGCGACGAATATACTGAGCGCGTTCAGCAGGGTTATGCCAAGCTAGCGGAGGCTGCGACCCAGGCAACTCAGGCTTCCGAAAATGCCAAAGCCTTAAATCTCTATCGCCTCTATGAGACTTTTGAGGGGCAGGCATTCCATAGTCCAACGGGGCTAACCGATGAGGCGAATACGGTATTAGCAGACACGCTTTATCAGGCGATCGCGGCTGATTTAGCCATTTCTCCTCAGCCTTTTGGCTCAGCACCATAATTCTTTTTCAAAAGGATTTCGTCTTTTTGTGGCGTTTTCGGGGGTGAAAGCGTAGATCCCTCTTGGGAACGATGTTTGTTTGAGGTAACTCCTTAGTATTGGATTTAGCTTAAAAAGCACGTTGATTAATAGAGTTATTCACGTTCTTTTGACTAAGCCCTGATAAAAAAATAGGAGGTGCCATGAGCACACACGACGCATCTAAAGATACTTACGATCGCAAAATCGTCCCTGCTGAAACCGCTGCTCGCAAAGAACGGGAAGGCAAAGACTACAAAAAAACGCCCCACGACCAGGGCAAGCCGAATTCTGATGGCTACACGGTCGATAGTGAAGGTTTAACCAATAACTTTGCCATCGAGCCTGAGATGTATGTCGATGAACCCGGCGATTTGCGGAATGAAAAAGAAGCGGCCGCAGCTGAGCGCACTGAAGAAATGGCCGAAGTTAACCAAACCGACGAAGAAGGTCGGCTCAGCTCTGGCTCCGACAAGCGTGGCAAGGGCACAGGCGTCATCTAGCGCCATTTGATAGCTGCTGCCTACGGATGCCTTCAGCGATCGGTATCTGAAGCTGGCGGCCTGATTTTAACACCCCTGTAGGTCAGCTCAGGGGTGTTTTTGCTGACTTTGGGGCTGTCAGTTTGTCGCGGTTCGGTTGGGCTATCAGCCACTTTTGATTTAGGCTCTTTGCACCAAGGCTGACCGCGATAAACACCGCTAATTTCAGCCCGCTCGGCAGACTGCTGCGGCTGAATTTTATAGCGCACGCCGCGATAAACCAGACCTTCCTTCTGAACGGTGTCTGCCTGCTGCACCGATTTTGAGGTAGCTTTAGGTGACGGCGATCGCCACTTTGCGTCAGAAGCCGTTTCTGGCGCGGCAGGGGGGCGTAGATTGCTCTGCAGCGACAGCCACTGAATTCCCATCAGCACCAGCAGCAAAACGCCCACTACAATGACCCAGGGGGCTGTTAAAATTCCTGCCAGTAGGATTGAAAAAGCAGTGAAGACGGCAAAGGCGATCGCCAAGAGAATCAGCAGTTCCATTGAGCTGAGGCCCCTGATTTAGCGTCATGATATCCCTGATACTAGATCATTTATTGACCAGCAGCCGTTCATTCATTACTTAATCTAAAGTCTTTTGCAGCGCTTTTTGCCGTTTCTGTCCACTGCGGGCCAGCTCATCGGAGCCGGCCCGCTATATGCTGTGCTAGCCTACGGCGCTTGGGGACTGCTGCCCATCTACTGGAAGCTTTTGGGAGCAGTACCGGCTGTTGAGGTGCTGAGCCATCGCGTTGTTTGGTCGCTGGTTTTTCTCAGCGGCATATTGGCGTTGCAGCAGCGACAGGCTGAACTAGCTGAGCTGCTGCGATCGCCCCGGCGGTTAGCCATCCTGGCTTTGACAGCCGCCCTGCTGTCATTTAACTGGGGCCTCTATATCTATGGCGTCAATAGCGATCGCGTTGTGGAAACCAGCCTGGGCTACTTTATCAATCCGCTGGTGAACGTGCTACTAGGGTTCCTATTTTTTCGAGAACGACTGCGCCGAGGGCAGGTACTAGCCGTTTTGCTGGCTACTCTGGGCGTTGCCAATTTTATCTGGCAGTTTGGGGCCGTGCCCTGGATTGCGCTGGGGCTAGCCTTTTCCTTTGCCTGCTACGGCCTATTGCGAAAAATAGCGCTAGTGGCCCCTATGGTGGGGCTGGCCGTCGAGACTTTGCTAGTGACGCCGATTGCGATTGCCCTGATTGGCTACTGGATAGTCACGGATACTGGCCAGCTCGGTACCGACTGGCGCATCACGCTGCTGCTGGTTGGAGCTGGCGTCACCACCTCGCTGCCCCTGCTGTGGTTCAACCACGCCGCTAAGCAGCTACGACTTTCCACTCTAGGCTTTTTCCAGTACATCGCGCCTTCCCTACAGCTTGCCGTCGGCATTTTTCTCTATCACGAGCCGTTTACCCCCGTCCATGCCGCGACGTTCGGGCTGATTTGGACGGCGCTGCTGGTTTACTCAATCACGGCTCTGTGGCGACGACCGGCTTTGTGAACGCGCCTGATGCCACCAGGCACTCCACCTCGTAAGGTTACTGGCGCTGAAACAGAGAGGTTAGGCGCTGCCCCACTGCGGCGATCGCAGAAGATACCTGACCGCCAGGCTGCGTAGCCAGCTGAATCGGTTCGTCCTTAAACTCTTTGAGACGATAGCCATATTCCAGGTGGTCTTTGTTTTTACGCAGAACCGGGTAGAGACGAAAAGCGCCCTGGAGTAAATCTGCCTGGCTGGAAAAAATAGCTTTGTTAATTTGCCTGGAACTCTTTGTGGCGATCGCCCCCACCGGATACCAGGTATTTTTTCCCTGAATCCGAATATAAACTTCATAGTCTGGGGTGCCATCAGCCTGGAGCTGTTCGTACTGCTTGGCCGCTTTGGCCCGTTGGGTTGCACCTTTGGAGGTCTTTTTGGGCGGTTTAGGCGGGCCGAAGCCAAGTTGGGTAGACATAGTGGTGAGTCTAAAAGCGTCAGGAGGCTTTCAAAGATGAAAATCATTTATAAAAGTTTACAACTTTTTCAGCTTGCTGAACGGCTAATCTGCAGGAGCGGCTTTTTCCTGGCTCAGGAGAGCCACGCTCAAGGTCACAACGCCAACGCCTATTAGCTGCAATCCGCTGAGGCTTTCCTGAATCGCTAGCCAGGCCAATAGGACCGTCAGCGCCGGATTGCTGGCCCCTACCATTGAGGCCCGAGTCGCCCCGATTAGACGAATGCCAAAGTTATTCAATAAGTGGCCCGTCAGCGTAAAAATTGCTGAAAGCACGCCGCCTATCCACAGTCCCGTCCAAGCCAAAGACGTGAACTGTTCCCGCCAAAACAGCAGGCTCAGCCACGAAAGCCCCAGCGTAATTGAGAAACTCAGCCAGGTAAAGGGGACGGGATGCACAGTTTCAAAGCTTTTTTGGGCCGTGACTCCGTATAGGGCATAGGCCAAACCTGAGGCGATGCCCAAAGTAGCGCCTAACCAGCTAGTTTGGTTAAGCGTTGTTCCTGTAATCGGTAAGGTTAAAAAGCTGCCCCCTAAAATCAGTGCCATGATCAGCCAGCGGAACCGAGAAGGGCGGGCACCAAATAACCGCCAGTCCAGTAGAGCTGTAAAGGCGGGATAGGTAAAAAACAAAGTTAGGGCTATGCCAGTCGGGATAAGGCCAATCGCGACATAGAGCAGGGCCAAATACAGAAACATAAAAACGCCGCCCGCCACCGCCTGTCCTAGCAAACCTCGCTGTTGGGGCGTTGCTAGCTGCCGAATCTCTGGCCAAGCGGATGCATACAGCTTTGGCATCAAAGTGGCTAGCAGCGGTACCACTACGACCGTGCGCATAAACAGCAGCAAAAATGAATTTTGCAGCGTCGGCTCAACAAAACCGCCTACGGCAACAAGGCCAAAAAGGTTCTGCTGATTAAATAGAATTCTGACGATTACATTCTGAAAGCAAAAAAAGCTAGCGGCTAGCAGAACAAGCAAAAAACCGAGCACTACATTGGCCAATAAAAGTCTGCATAACCGAGTTAAGCACGTCTACTCGTCAGCCAACAGCGATCGCTAGTGACTGCAGCGATCGCAGAGGCCATGCACAGTAATCTCGTAGGCTTCGGCCTGAAATGCTGAATCTACCTGGCTGAGGTTTAAATCTGGAAAAGCATTCCACTCAATGTCTTGAATAGCCCCGCACTGGCGACAGACGGAATGATGGTGGGCTTCCGTATTGGCGTCATAGCGAGAAACGCCGTGCTCTAGCAGCACTTCGCGCACCAGTCCCGCTTCGCAAAGCGCCTGCAGTGAGTTGTAAATCGTTGCCTGGGAAGAAATGGGCAAGTCTCGGTTGAGATCAACTAAAAGCTGCTCGGCGGTCGGGTGATCGGTGCGATCCAATAGGTTGGCATAGATTGAGTATCGCTGAGGGGTGATGCGCAATCCTTTAGATTTAAGTGTTTGAGTGATAGGGTCTGCTAAACGCTGACTCATGGTATAAATACCAGCTTTACCTTAGCCGTTAAGTTCCGCTCTGCGATCGTAACGCAGAAGACGTAGCGTACAGGGCAGCTAAAAGCAACTCTTATATAAAAAAATATATTCTTTTTGAGGACTTATAGTTTTACACTTTTTCTAAAAATAGAATTATTCTAATTTACAGGCATTCAGTTAAGCGGCTGAATCTGCACAGCCTGTAGGCTGAATTAGTTTTTACAGTTAGTGAGGTATTGCATGACAGTTGTTAAGCGCGTTCCAGACGTTGTATTTAAAACCCGTGTCCGAGATGAGTCCGTAGAAGGCCCTAACCCCTTCCGCTGGCAGGATCGCAGCACCCAAGATATTTTTGGCGGCAAGCGTGTAGTTCTCTTCTCTCTGCCGGGTGCTTTCACCCCCACCTGTTCCTCCACTCACCTGCCCCGCTATGAGGAGCTTTACGACGAGATTAAAGCTCAGGGCGTAGATGAGGTAGTCTGCATTTCAGTGAATGACGCCTTTGTCATGTTCCAGTGGGGCAAGCAGCAGGGTGCTCAGAATGTCTTTCTGCTGCCTGATGGCAACGGCGAGTTTACCCGCAAGATGGGAATGCTGGTAGACAAATCCAATCTGGGCTTTGGGATGCGCTCTTGGCGCTACTCAATGGTGGTCAATGACGGCGAAATTGAGAAGGTCTTTATTGAGCCTGATTTTGGTGACAACTGCCCCACCGATCCGTTTGAGGTTTCTGACGCTGACACCATGCTGGCCTATTTGAAGGGCGCTGAAGTTTCCCAGCCCGCTGGCGTTGCTTAATGCGCTCAGCCTGATATCAGTTGGATAATAAGGCTCTCTGGCGTGCGCGGCTTCAATGTCGCGTGCGCCTCTTTTTCTTTCTATGGCGATAGCGCTAACGATGGCGGTAGACAATTAATAACTGAGAGCAATTCTCTGCCGTGAAGCCCAAGGTTTCGCTGCCTAGATCGAAGCCTGCTCAGACGATTTGGCTCGAGCTGAGCGCCCCTGAAACGGATCTTTTTAACCTAAGCATTGATGAAGCTCTTGGCATAGGATACAATTTGCAAATCTTAGCAATAGTTATTTATGCTTATTTTGGCTATTGTTAACCCGTTAAAGGTGTAATACAGCACTGCATCTGAGATCTTTTTGGAGATTTAGGCATTTGTGGTCGGGTCCACTCGGCGCGTGAGACGACTCGTGAACTGTATTTGAGAGCGAGAAACTCCAGGTTGGTCAGTCTGTATTCTGGCTGTGTTCTGTGTAAGAGAGTAGAAAGAATGAAGAAAATTTTCACCCGGCAAGCCTGGTTTTCGAATGTTCGAAACGACTTGCTAGCAGGTGCTGTCGTAGCGCTGGCCCTAATTCCTGAAGCGATCGCTTTTTCAATTATTGCCGGAGTTGACCCCAAAGTAGGACTCTACGCTTCCTTCTGTATCGCTATTGTGACGGCCTTTACAGGCGGTCGCCCAGGCATGATTTCGGCGGCAACGGGAGCAATGGCCCTGCTGATGACCACTCTCGTCAGAGACTACGGTCTGGACTATTTGCTTGCCACCACGATTCTGACGGGGCTGCTGCAAATTATCTGGGGCTGGGTGAAGCTGGGCAACCAGATGCGCTTCGTCCCACGGGCCGTTATGGTTGGCTTTGTCAATGCCTTAGCTATTCTCATCTTTAACGCCCAGCTTCCTCAACTGGCAGGAGGTAATTGGGCTGTTTATGGCATTGTCGCGGCTGGCCTTGGCATTATTTACGGTCTGCCGCGGATTACCAAAGCAGTGCCGTCACCGCTGGTTGCAATTGTCGTCCTCACCGCGGCCTCCATTGGCTTTGGCCTCGAAGTTCCCACCGTAGGCGATATGGGAACTTTGCCATCAACTCTCCCCACGCTGTTGTTCCCAGCCGTTCCCTTCAATCTAGAGACGATAGGCATTATCCTGCCCTATGCACTCGCCCTTTCGCTGGTCGGTCTGCTAGAGTCCTTTCTCACAGCCAACGTCATTGACGATCTCACCGACACCTCCAGCGACAAAAATCAGGAGGCTATGGGACAGGGTATCGCCAACATTGTCACTGGCTGCTTTGGCGGTATGGCAGGCTGCGCCATGATCGGTCAGTCCATCATCAATATCCGCTCTGGCGGGCGGACCCGGCTATCGACTTTGAGCGCTGGCATATTCCTGCTGGCCTGCATTTTGCTGCTGAGTGACTGGGTGGCGCTGATTCCAATGGCGGCTTTAGTAGCCGTGATGTTCATGGTTTCCATCAGCACCTTTAGCTGGGTTTCGCTAACGAACGTTCGCAACATTCCTAAAAGCGAAACAGCCGTGACCTTGACAACAGTTTTGGTGACGGTGCTGACCCACAACCTGGCAATTGGCGTCGTTATTGGCGTCGCGCTCAGCGCTATTTTCTTCAGCCGTAAGATTGCCGAACTGATTTCTGTTAGTTCGCAGCTCAGCCCAGATGGCACCAAACGGGTTTATAGCGTCAGTGGTCAAGTCTTCTTTGTTTCGGTTGAGACTTTTCTTAATGCTTTTGACTTCCGCGAAAAGCTGGAGTACATCGTGGTCGATTTGACTCACGCGCATCTATGGGATCAGTCTGCGGTTGATGCGGTTGACAAGATGGTGCTGCGATTTCGGCGGCGCGGAGTTCAGGTAGAGCTAATTGGTTTGAATGAAGCCAGTGCTACCCTGCTGGATCGTCTAGCTATTCACCAAAGGCCAGATGCTTTAGACGAGGCTCCTTTGCATTAATTCGAGATGGCGTTCTGAGCAGCGCTGCTCAGAAAACACTGCTCCATTTTTTCTTTCTTACTGCAGAAGATCTTGAGCAACGGGCTGCGCTACTGTACGCGCAGCTTTGTTGTATCTGAGTCTGGGAGAACACATCGTGCCTTATCAAACACCTAGCAGACAGACTTCTTTGTCAAAAATTCTACAGCGGCTATTAGGCGTTTTGCTGCTGAGTGCGATCGCTCTGCTGCTGCCCGCCTGCGTCAATGAAGCCGAAGTTGTAGACACCGCCGAGTCAGAGGTTGCAGCCGAACCGGCTGCTGATCCGGCTGAGGACTCAGCCACGGTTGAGCTTGAACCCCCAGAGGTTGTCCCTGCTGACATAGACGAGCCAGCCGGGCAGGCGGTGGTGGCCTGGGGCGAGGTGTCTGAAGTCCTCGGGGCAGGCGCTTTTATCCTGCGCAATGAGAAATACTACGCTAGAGAACAGGGATTGCTGGTAGTTGAGCCCACTGGTCAATTACCGCAGTTCGCGCCGGGCGAATACATCAAGATTACGGGCGAGCTACAGGAATTTATCGTCGCTGAGCTAGAACCCCAGTATGAATGGACGCTAGCGCCTGAGTTAGTCACAGCGCTCGAAGCCGAATATGCGGCAGCGCCTGTAATTGTGGCCCAGCAAATTGATCAGTCGCCAGAAGTCGTTGTCGATTAGGCTTATCCGATCATTCCGTTTAGATTTAGCCTGCTCTAGGGGCTGAGAGTCTGCTTAGACTGAGAGCAGAAATAGACTTTGGGAGTCATCATGTTGCAGCTAAAGCGCTGGCAGTGGGTTGTCTTGGGGCTACCCGTAATCGCGATCGCCGCTTTCTTGCTTATTTCAGCCGGATGGAAAATCCATGATTGGGGGCTGAGCTGGATTTGGGCCGTCTTCACGCTAGTTTTGGTAGGCTGGCGCTGGCTGTTGGTGAAATGGACGCGCCCAGCCACTCAGCAGCTAGAAGCCGTCGTCGCTGAGGTCAGCGAAGATCTAGAGACGGCACTCGAACCTGCTGCTGGCACTCCTGACGATCTGCAGCAAGCAGAAGCCGCCTTGCAAAAAATCTTGGACGCGGCCCGGAGCGATCGCCCTATTTGGGAAGACTGGTCTACCTTTTGGCAGCGCTGTCAGGATACAGTCACCGCGATCGCCCATGTCTACCACCCCGAAGTCAGATATCCGCTGCTCAATATCTATATTCCTCAAGCTTACGGGCTAATTCGCGGTACGGTAGACGACACCGATCGCTGGATGCGCAAGCTCTCGCCCGTCCTGAATCAAATGACGGTGGGACAGGCATACCGGGCCTATGAGGTCTACCAAAAACTGGAGCCTTCCGCCCGTAAGCTCTGGCAGGTATGGAACTGGGTGCAGTGGATTGTCAATCCAGCCGTGGCGGCGGCGAAGGTAGCAACGCGCCACTCTAGCGATCGCGCCACCCAGCAGCTTCTGGTCAATCTCAGCCAGCTTTTGCGCGAAGCCGCTCTGAAAAACTTGGCCCAGCAGGCGATTATGCTCTACAGCGGTATGGCCGCCCCCGGCCTAGAATCAACTGGAGACACCGCCACGATTGCCCAAGCTCAGACCCAAACCTTACGGGAGATTTTAGATCAGGCTGAGCCCGTAGAGCAGGTAGCGCAGAAACCCGTGAGCGTTTTGCTGGTAGGGCGTACAGGTGCCGGTAAGAGTAGCCTGATCAACAGCCTGTTTCGGGCTGAGCGAGCTGCCGTAGACGTGCTGCCCAGCACCGATGAAATCCAGAGCTATCATTGGCAAGCGGCCACTGGCGAAGCCCTGACCCTGTGGGATACCCCCGGTTACGAGCAGGTGCAGCAGTCAGATTTGCGGCAGCTGGTGCTAGATTATGCCACGACCACCGATTTGCTCCTGCTGGTCACCCCGGCGCTGGATCCTGCTTTGCAGATGGATGTGGACTTTTTGCAAGACCTGCAGGCAGACGGGGCCGATATGCCAGCGATCGCCATCGTCACCCAGGTAGATCGGCTACGCCCTGTGCGCGAGTGGCTCCCTCCCTATGACTGGCAGCAGGGCGATCGCCCCAAGGAGCAGTCCATTCGCGCAGCCACCCAGTACCGTTTAGAGCAGCTTGGCGATCGCTGTGTTCAGGTTTTGCCCGTTGTGACGCAGGATAGCCAATTCGAGCGATCGCCTTGGAACCTAGACGCCCTTTCTTTGGCGCTTATTGACCACCTAGAACCGGCTAAGCAGCAGCGCCTAGCGCGATTTTTACGCAATCAAGAGGCCCGGACGGTGGCGGCTGCCAAAATCATCGACCATTACACGTTTCAAATGGCGACCACTCAGGGACTCACTGCCCTGCTCAAAAGCCCGGTGCTACAGTTTGTCTCCACTCTGACGACCGGTTCGCCGACGCTGGCTTACGTTCTAGCCCAGAAAATTCCGGTGGAGGAGCTGCCTGTGGTTATCGGCAAGCTGCAGATGGCCTATGAACTCTTTTCCCTCCTGGCTGAAGGCTCCAAAGCCAGACGGCAGTTTGATTTGCTCGCGCTTTGGCCATTGCTATTGGATAATCCCAGCCGCCCCGATCGCAATGCCTGGGCTTTTGGTCATGCCCTAGTAGAATACTGGACACAGGATCTCACCGTAGCTCAGCTCAAAAATCGCTTTGAGGACTATTTGCAAGAGTTCTAGCCAGAGAAGAAATGGCCAAATCAGCGATTGGAACATGGTGCAGGTCGTCGGCTGACATCCTTAGCACCTATGCGAGTGTGGGGTTTCGTTCCTCAACCGCAACCTACATTGACTCTGTTTAACTGCGCCTACCTATTTAGCAAACTTAGCAAAGAAGAATCTCCGTTAAACAGTTAAAACACTTCAGCTTAAAGAAACTGCTAAGTCAGTTCTCGGCAGCCATAACTCGGGAAACAGGCGCAATAGACTAAAAGCATAACCATCAAGTTGTGTGCGTCAAGTTTATTTATCCGCTTTTACAACTGTCACCCTCAGTTGCGGAGAGGACTTCTAAAAACAGGTAGTAGCCACTAGAAATGGGCCTGCCCGAGATCT
>JAAHIC010000249.1 GCA_010671965.1 Leptolyngbya sp. SIO4C5 | reverse complement strand
GCGATTGCTCACCTTCCCCAATGTTCTGATTACCGGACATCAAGCCTTCTTCACACGGGAAGCATTGACGAAAATCACCCAGACAACCCTAGAGAATATCACTGCTTTTGAAACAGGCAGTGTGCCAAAGGGCAACCTAGTAACCGCTGAAAGATTTCTACGCTAGCAGACAGACAAATCTCTCAAACGCCTATGCCTTGGCAGATTCGCAGACTTTAGATCCTGTCAGCCTGACAAATCAGGGCCAGCTATATCCCTAGGGGGGTGATGCGAATGTAGCTTTTTGTTTAGAATTTTGACGTTAATACAAAAGGGTTTTCCTAACAGCCTTTGCTACGCAAATTAATTCTTTTTTAGTAAACGCCAGCTCTCTTATAAGCATGTTTTTGGAGCAAACAGATCAAAAGGAAACGGTTCAAAAGAGCCATATTTTAGCTGTAGATGATTCACCGGATAGCCTATTTTTAATTCAGGCTATTTTGGAGGAGGAGAATTATGATCTCACTCTGGCAGAGGACGGTAAGACGGCATTAGAAAAGATTGAGCAGTCTCCTCCCGATTTAGTGCTTTTGGATGTAATGCTCCCCGGCATGAACGGCTATGAAGTGTTACAGAAAATTCGGCAAAGCTTTCATCTGCCCTTCGTCCCTGTTCTGCTGATGACAGCCCACGAAGAGATAGACTTAGCCGAAGAGGTAACGGCTTATGCCGACGGCTTTTTGAGAAAACCTTTTGCAATCGAAGACTTTTTGCATCAGATTCAGGCGCTGCTGGTGATGAAAGAGTGTCAAAATCTGGCGGACGGTCAGCAAAAAAGCGCGTGACTGGGGAGATCACGCGCCCTGCGTTCCCTTATGCATGTAAGTATGTCAGCCGGATCCAGCAAGATACTCTTCCCTGAGACAGATCTTGCTACAGTTAGCTCGGCGCAAAGTTCAGTTGGCGACCAAACAGCCGCACATCCAAGCTAGGCCGGTAAGTTTCGCTTCGTCCACGGCCAAAAATCTGTAGCCAGGTAGATTCCCCGGCAACCGCTTCTCTCTACAGTGAGAAGTCAGCGCCAGCCGTTCTAGGAATATCGGGCTAAATTTTGTAGTTTCGGAGTTTACAGTGTGGGCGACAACCGCGATCGCATTTCTGTAGGGTCTCAGTCGGTTGCAGACATTTTAGACACCTACACCGTTCAGCTAGAGCAGGGACTGAGCCAGTCTGAGGCCCAGCAGCGCTATCAAAAGTACGGACCAAATCAGCTACAGCAGGCCGAGCAGCGCGGCAGTTGGGAAATTTTTATTGAGCAGTTTAAAAGCCCAATTATTGCCTTGCTGGCGATCGCGGCGGTACTCTCCTTTGCGTTTCAGGAATGGATTGAGGGCATTGCCATTCTGATTGCGATTGGTCTCAATGCGGGGATCGGCTTTTTCACAGAGGTCAAAGCTGTGCGCTCGATGGAGTCGCTCAAGCAGCTCAGCAAGACCCAAACCCAGGTACGACGCCAGGGTGAAGTCCAGGTCATTTCGGCAGAAGACATCGTGCCCGGCGATATTGTCGTATTGGAAAGCGGTGATTTAGTCTCCGCCGATCTGCGGCTCGTCAAAGCGTCTAAGCTGCAGGTGGATGAGTCGCCTCTGACCGGGGAATCACTGCCCGTCAGCAAAACCACCGACGCCATCGCTGAAGAGCGTCCCCTCGCTGAGCAAGCCAACATGCTGTTTAAGGGGACAGCCATTACGCGCGGCACGGGAGAAGGGGTCGTGGTGGCCACGGGCATGGAAACAGAACTGGGCAAAATTTCCTCGCTCACCGCAGAAGCCGAAGAACAGGTTACTCCTCTAGAAAAGCGGCTCGATGAGCTAGGCCGCCGCCTGATCTGGATCACCATTGCCATTGCGATTTTGGTAGCGATCGCGGGCGTTTTGGGCGGCAAAGATTTGGTTTTAATGGTAGAAACCGCGATCGCCCTTTCAGTGGCTGCCGTCCCTGAAGGACTGCCCATCGTGGCGACAGTGGCTTTAGCCCGGGGCATGTGGCGGATGGCAAAGCGCAATGCCTTGATCAACAAGCTTTCGGCAGTTGAGACGCTGGGCGCTACCAGCATCATTTGCACCGATAAAACCGGCACCCTGACAGAAAACCGGATGACCGTCACCGAAGTGGCCTTGGCGGCCGGAACGGTTGAGGTGACGGGAGATGCTTTGGAGCAGTCCGGCAAGTTTGTGCAAGCAGACTCTGAAATTGAAGCCAACCAGCACCCGGCACTGCGGCAGCTACTCAAGGTTTCGGTGCTCTGCAACAATGCGGCTTTGCCCCAGCCCGATCAGGCTGAGGCAGAACTCATTGGCGATCCGATGGAAATCGCGCTGCTGGTGCTAGGCGCTAAAGCAAAGATTCACCAAGAGGCGCTGCTGCAGGATTGGCCTGAAGTCCGCGAGGTGGCTTTCGATTCGGACACCAAAATGATGGCTACCATCCATGAGACCGAACAGGGCTATCGTTTTGCCGTCAAAGGGGCACCTGAATCTGTCCTTGAAGCCTGTTCTCATCACCTGACCGCTGACGGCGTGCAGCCGTTGCAGTCGTCTGAGCGTCAGTTTTGGCAGGAGCGCTGTACTCAGATGGCCGAGCAGGGACTACGCATTCTGGCGATGGCGACTAAGACGACAGATAACCTAGAGGCCAAACCTTACCAGGATCTGACCTTGCTGGGCGTAGTAGGACTAGAAGATCCGCCGCGTCAAGACGTGCGCCAAGCGCTCGAAGCTTGTCACCAGGCTGGCATCCGCGTGATCATGGTCACGGGGGATCAGGTGATCACGGCCAGAAATATTGGCATTGCCGTCGGGCTAGTCGGTGAGCAGGAAGCTCAGGCCAAAGCCGGTAAAGCTTTGCGTTCACTGCAAGAAATGAGCCAGGAGGAGCGGTCTCAGCTAGAGCAGGTACAAATTTTTGCCCGCGTCAGCCCGGAGCAAAAGCTAAATTTGATTGAGCTACATCAGAAAAACGGGGCGATCGTCGCGATGACCGGGGACGGGGTCAATGACGCCCCAGCCTTGAAAAAGGCGGACATTGGGATTGCGATGGGAGAGCGGGGAACCCAGGTCGCTCAAGAAGCAGCGGCAATGGTACTGCAGGACGATGCCTTTTCTACCATTGTGGCCGCTGTGGGCCAGGGCCGCGCCATTTTTCGCAACATTCGCCAGTTCACGTTTTACTTGCTCTCCGGTAATGTAGGCGAGATTTTCGCCGTAGCGATCGCCTCCCTGGTCGGGCTGCCACTGCCGCTGCTGCCGCTACAAATTCTATTCTTGAACGCGATTAATGACGTTTTTCCGGCTTTGGCGCTGGGTGTGGGGGAAGGCAACGAAGCGATGATGCAGCGGCCTCCCCGCAAAGCCGATGAGCCTGTGCTAACTTGGCGACATTGGACGGCCATTGGTGGCTATGGTCTCATCATTGCCGCTGCCGTTTTGGCTGCATTTTTGCTAGCAAGACACTGGTTAGGGCTAGATGAATCGCAATCGGTCACGGTTTCTTTCCTGACATTGGCCTTTGGACGACTTTGGCACGTCTTCAACATGCGCAGTCCCAGCACCAACATCTTTCAGAACGAAGTTAGCACTAATCCCTACGTCTGGGGAGCTTTGCTGGTCTGTACCGGACTGCTGTTGAGCGCGGTTTATCTGCCGGGACTGTCTCCGGCTTTGCAAACCGTACATCCAACCCTGCAGGGCTGGGGACTGATTTTGGTCATGAGCTTTTTCCCCCTGATTGTCGGCCAAATTTGGCAAATATTTCAGTCACCCCGTAGAAATTCATAGAGGATAGTCACAGGTTTAATGCTGGAATGGGTCACAGATACAATTAGCGCTATGGGCTACGTGGGGATTGTCTTCCTCATGTTTTTGGAAAATTTGTTTCCCCCAATTCCCTCAGAAGTGATTATGCCGCTGGCCGGATTTGGGGTGGCCCAGGGAAATCTCAATCTGTGGCTGGTGATTGTTTCGGGTACCCTAGGCTCGATTTTGGGGGCTTTTCCCTGGTACTACCTGGGGCGCACCGTCAGGGCAGAAAAGCTAGAAACCTGGGCCGATCGCTATGGCCGCTGGCTGACCCTTTCTAGCAAAGACGTACGGCGCGTAACCAGCTGGTTTGCGCGGCGGCGCGGCAATCTGGCCGTTGGCTTTGGGCGTTTAGTCCCCGGCATCCGCACCTATATTTCCGTTCCCGCCGGACTGACCCGCATGCCTATGACGCCCTTCCTGCTTTATTCCACCGTAGGTACGGTAGTTTGGATCAGCTTTTTAAGCCTGATGGGCTATTTTTTGGGCGCCAACTACGAGCGGGTCAAAGAGGTGCTAGGCCCCGTGTCCAGCATTGTGCTGATTTTGTTACTGGGCAGCTTTATTCTGCTAGTCGTCAGTCGCTGGCTGCGGCAAATCGCCAAGTAAAGTCCGGCGGCCTAAAACAGCAAGTCTCTTCACCCACCTGAGGGCATCAACGCGCATCTGGGCACTCTGGATTGTCCTAGTCTGCCTCAGCCTGCAGCCATGTTTAACCTTTCACGCTATTTCTCTGCCGCCAGCCTGACGGCGTTTACCTTGGCGATCGCCGCTCTCAGCCTGTTTAACCGCCAAAATGCGATCGCCAGCTTAGTAGAAGTTGTCAGCCACAACAACCAGGTTTTAACCCAGACTTTTGCCAACTCGGTTTGGTCAGAGTATGGCAACTTTCTGGCCGCAACTCAGTCTCTCAGCCCCAGCGCCCTGCGCGACTCACCTACCACCCAAGAGTTACGTCAGGTCATTATCAACGAAACCCAGGGACTCCCAGTTGTCAAAGTTAAAATTTTCGATCAGACGGGCCGCGTCGTCTATTCGACAGTGCCGGCTCAAACAGGCGCTGAGGGTTCTAGCTCCAATGGCTTTCAAGCAGCGCTGCAGGGGGCCAGCGTTTCCTCTTTCCGGCACGGTAGCACCGTCTTTGCCAGTACCCCCCAGTTGGCCAATCGCCGCTTAGTTTCCTCTTACGTGCCGATTCAGCCTGAGGGAGTCGATGGCCCAGTTGTCGGGGTGTTTGAGCTGTATACGGACGTGACGTTGCCGGTGCAGGCGATTCAGCGAAACCAGCAAAAGGTGCTGCTAGGGCTGATAGGCGGCTCGGCCTTACTCTACGCTGTTTTGTTTGTCATCGTTTCGCGGGCCGACAAAATCTTAAAGCGGCAGCATCAAGATCTGAAACTGGCAAAAGAGTCTCTAACTGCAGCCAACCAAGACCTAGAACGGCGAGTTGTGCAAAGAACGACTGAGCTACAAACAACCAACGATCGCCTGCAGGGAACGCTCAGCGAACTGACGCAAACTCAGGCCCAGCTAATTCACCAAGAGAAAATGTCAAGCCTGGGGCAGCTGGTGGCGGGCGTCGCCCACGAAGTCAATACGCCCCTGGGAGCTATTCGCTCATCTGCCGGGAGTATCGCCAAATTTATGCAGCAAACTTTGTATCAGCTACCTGAAGTGCTGCGATCCCTGGCACCCTCAGAGCAGATTCAACTGATGGCTCTGCTAGAGCGATCGCTGCAAACCCAGACGCCCCTTTCCGCCCGCGAAGAACGTCAGCTCCGGCGCAGCCTGACTCAGACGCTTGAGGCCCAGGCGGTTGAACCCGCCAGCAGCGTGGCCGATACGCTGGTTGATATTGGCCTCTATCGGGGAACAGAGCCGTTTCTGCCCCTGCTGCTACATCCCAACAGCGCTCAAATTCTAGAAACCGTCTATAAACTCTCAGGCATTCAGCGCGGTATCCAAACCATCGAGATGGCCGCCGACCGGGCTGCCAAAGTGATTTTTGCCCTCAAAACCTATGCTCACTATGATCACTCCGGCGACCGGGTAGAGGCCAACGTCGCGAACGGGATTGAAACGGCTTTAACCCTCTATCACAACCAGATTAAGCGGGGCGTGGAGCTAGAGCGCAATTATCAGTCAGTGCCCCCCATCCGCTGCTTTGAGGATCAGCTCAACCAGGTCTGGACTAACCTGATCCACAATGCCCTACAGGCAATGGACTACCAGGGCAGCCTTACAATTACGGTGCAGGCTCAAAATGAGGGCGTAGCAGTGGCGATCGCCGACAGCGGCAAGGGGATTCCGGCTGAGCGGCAAGCGCAAATTTTTGATCCCTTTTTCACCACTAAAGCCGCTGGGGAAGGCAGCGGGTTGGGCCTCAACATTGTTAAGAAGATTGTGGATCGACACGGAGGCACCATCAATGTGCAGTCGGTGCCAGGGCATACTATTTTTACCGTTTGGCTCCCCTCACAGGCTGTCCTAGCTGAGCCTGCTGTAGCTGAGCTAGCGGTTTAATCTAGGCTTGTTTGCCTGGTACAGGACTTACACGCTTGGCGGGGCCTTAACTGCTTGCCAGATCTCCCCCGGCTGTCGCCCGACTAGATAAAAAATCTACATATAAAGATGTCTAAATCTGTAATCCTCTGCGTCGATGACGAGAAAGTGGTGCTCAATAGCCTGAAGACGCAGCTAAAAGAGGCTTTTGGCGACAGCTACCAGTATGAGATGGCGGAAGATGCTGCTGACGCTTTAGAAGTTATTGATGAACTCAATCAAGAAGCAGTTGGTATCATTGTGATTGTCTCAGACTGGCTAATGCCGGGCATGAAAGGAGACGAGTTTTTAGTTCAGGTGCATCGACAGTTTCAG
>JAAHIC010000248.1 GCA_010671965.1 Leptolyngbya sp. SIO4C5 | reverse complement strand
AAAGCGGTTAGATATTAGATGCTTTCGCTTTGAACAGCTACCTTTTCAAAGGTGTCACAGCAAAGCTTTGAAAATTAGCTCACAGCTAGCTGCCTGTTTCCCGCCTAGTCAAATTAAAGTCAAGAGCAGCAGAACTAGCCTAAAAAAGTAAATGTAATATCTAACCGCTTTTCTGACTGAGCGATCGCAAGTCAATAAGCGGAAGGTTATCTTGCTCATATTTAACTCTATATTCACTCCAATCCGAAACTCTACGACTGGTATGGCAAAACATAAGGCTTGCGAACTAAATCAGCTTCAGCCGGGTGCAATGAAACGTCTTAAGGTTGAGGGCACGCCGCTGCTGCTAACCCGCCAAGGAGATGCGGTCTATGCGATCGCAGCGCACTGCACCCACCTGGGCGCACCGCTCGATCAGGGCGTTCTCAGCGGCGATCGCGTGGTCTGTCCCTGGCACAATGCCTGTTTCAATGTGCAAACAGGCGATCAGCTAGAGCCACCGGGATTAGACAGCTTGCCTAGCTTTGCAGCTTTTGTTGAAGGAGACACTGTTTGGGTGAACTTGCCAGAATCGGCACCCGCCCAGCGAACCCCAAAGATGGCAGCCTACGACCCTGATGCAGACGCTAGAACTTTCGTCATACTGGGGGCAGGAGCCGCAGGCAGCGCGGCGGCTGAAACCCTGCGGCAGCTAGGGTTCAAGGGCAAAGTACAGATGATCACGGCTGAGTCTAAACTGCCCTACGATCGCACCGCTTTAAGTAAAAAATATCTGCAGAGTGATTCACCCTCTTCGCCGCCCTCGCTGCGCTCGGAGGACTTCTATCAGCAGCATGATATTGAGATTCTCAGCGATCGCTTTGTCACTCAGGTGGATACTCAGGCCAAAAAGCTGACCTTTAGCAATGGTGAAACCCTCAGCTACGACGCGCTGCTGATCGCGTCCGGTGGCAAAGCCCGCAAGCTGGATTTACCCGGATCTGACCTAAAAAATGTCTTTACGCTGCATCAGGCAGGGGAAGCCAAGGCGCTGCTAGCCGCTGCTCAGCAGGCTCAGAAAGCGGTTGTGCTAGGGGCTAGTTTTATTGGTATGGAAGTGGCCGCTAGCTTGACCCAGCAGGGATTAGACGTGACTGTGGTTGCGCCAGATGAGGTTCCCTTCGAGTCTATTTTGGGCAAGGCTGTCGGCAAGCTGTTTCAGCGAGTACACGCAGAAAAGGGCGTCACTTTCAAGCTAGGCCACAAGATAGAGCGGTTTGAAGGAGAGGGTACGGTTCAGGCGGCTGTGCTTGATAACGGCGATCGCCTTGCTGCCGATCTAGTTGTGATCGGCGTCGGGATTGAACTCGCCACCGACATGATTGCGGGAATTGAGCTACACGAGAGCGATCGCAGCATTCCGGTTGATGCTCACCTGCAAGCTGCCGAAGGGCTTTACGCCGCTGGGGATATTGCCCGTTTTCCGAGCGCTCAAACCGGGGAACCTGTACGCATCGAACACTGGCGTTTGGCCCAGCAACATGGTCGTATTGCAGCCCGTAACATGGTCGGCCAGCGAATTCCCTTCACTAGCCTCCCTTTCTTCTGGACAGGGCAGTTTGACTTGAAGCTGCGCTACGTGGGTCATGCTGAAGACTGGGATGAGGTGCTGCATCACGGTGATTTGGCCGAACCAAAGTTTTTAGCGTTTTATATTAAAGGCGATCAGGTGCGGGCCGTAGCTGGAATCAACCGCGATCGCGATATTGCTGCCGTCAGCGAACTGATGCGGCTACAAAAGATGCCCGCCGTAGATCAACTGCGTCAGGGCGAGTACGACTGGGTAGGCCACCTTTCTGCTTAAGGTTTGCCAACCGGGTAGAGCTTTTATCGTCTGCTTCTTAACTCCGATTTTTCCATGCACAATCACTACGACATCTTAATCATTGGTGCCGGGGCTGGCGGTGGAACTCTGGCCTATGCCCTAGCCCCCACGGGTAAGCGTATCTTGGTTCTAGAGCGGGGTGACTATCTGCCACGCGAGAAAGACAACTGGAATCCTGACGCAGTTTTTTTAGAGCGGCGCTATCAGGCTGATGAAAAATGGTACGAGCCGGATGGAACGGCCTTTAGTCCGGAAATTCACTATTTTGTTGGTGGCAATACCAAGGTCTATGGGGCCGCCCTGCAGCGGATGCGGCAGGAGGACTTTGAAGATTTACAGCATTACGACGGCGTTTCTCCCGGGTGGCCGTTGACCTATAACGACTTGGAGCCTTATTACACCCGCGCCGAAAGCCTATTTAAAATTCACGGCCAGCGGGGCGAAGATCCGACAGAGCCGCCCATGTCGGCGGAATACCCCTACGGCCCCTTTGCCCACGCGCCTCGCATTCAGCAAATAGCTGATCAACTGCGCGATCGCGGCCTGAATCCGGTTCACCTCACCCTGGCTCTCAACCGGGACGAAGAGCATCCTGAAAATCGTCCCTGCATTCGCTGCGAAACCTGTGATCCCTATCCCTGTCTGGTGGATGCCAAGTGTGACGCCCAGATTGCCTGCGTTGATCCGGCGCGGCAATATGAGAACGTCCAATTGCTAACTCATGCCCTCGTGACCCGCCTGCAAACGGATGCATCTGGTCGGCGGATCGAATCGGTAGAGGTTGAGCTGAACGGTCAGCTTCAGTCCTTTAGCGCTGACACTGTAGTTGTCTCCTGCGGAGCCATCAACTCTGCTAAGCTGCTGCTGCGCTCAGGCAATGACAAGCACCCTGACGGGGTAGCCAACTCTTCAGGATTGGTGGGCCGCAACCTGATGTTTCACAATCATTCGGCCCTAATTTCTGTAGCGGATGAACCCAACCCCACTGTCTTCCAAAAAACTTTGGGCATTCATGACTACTACTTCAAAGGGCCAGCCCAGGACTATCCGCTAGGCCAAATTCAGCTCACGGGTAAGGCTGTGTGGCAGCGGTTACAGCACATGGCCCCCACTGAAATGCCTGTGGAAGCGCTGCAGTATCTGGCTGCTCACTCCGTAGACTGGTGGGTAACTACTGAAGACCTGCCTCGCTACGAGAACCGAGTCACCGTGGATCGTCAGGGGCGAATTACGGTACACCACCGGCCCAATAATACTCAGCCCCATGCTGATTTAATCCATGTTCTAGAAGATCACCTGCGCGAACTGGGATTCTTTATGTTCTGGCGTAAGACCATGAAGTCGGCGGTGGTTTGGCATCAAGTAGGTACCTGTGTGTTTGGCCAAGATCCGGCCAGCAGCGTGCTTGATATCAACTGCCGTACTCACGATGTAGACAATCTCTATGTCGTCGATGCCAGCTTTTTTCCATCTATGGGGGCAATGAATCCTACATTGACTCTGGTGGCGAATGCGCTGCGAGTGGCTGATCATCTCAAAGCTCAGCTTGAGGAATGAGTCCACCCAGCGATCGCTTTGCAGGCAACACCTGCAAAGCCTGTTGTAATAACGATAAAGACTATGACTTTACTTTCAAAAGCAAACCTAAAATCTATCCTCGAAACGGCTGAGTCGCCTGCAGTATCTATCTACATTCCTACACATGTGGCCAGCCAAGAGATTCGCCAAGATCCGATTCGGCTGAAGAATCAGCTCAGACAGGCAGAAGAACAGCTCCAGCAGTTAGGCATGCAGGGCACTGAAATTCAAGCTTTGCTGGAGCCAGCTCAGCCCTATGCCTTTGAAATGAACGAAACTAGCCGCTTTTGGCAAAATCAGAGCCAGGGACTGGCGATGTTTATCGCGCCCAATTTTTTCCGCTATTACCGTCTACCAGTTTCATTTGAAGAGCATACAGTTGTGAGCGATCGCTTCTACTTGAAGCCGCTGATGCCGCTGTTTGCCAATGACGGTACTTTCTTCATCTTGGCGCTGAGCGAAAATCAGCTAAGACTGTTCCAGGCGACCCAGCACCAGATTGCTGAAGTGATGCTTGAAGATATTCCTGGTAGCCTAGCAGAAGCCCTACAGTACGACGATCCGGAAAAGCAGCTACAGTTCCACAGCACCAATTCAGGTGGCGGTTCGCCGGTATATCACGGTCAAGGCGTCGGCACCACGGATGACAAAGACGAAGTTCGTCGCTATCTACAGCAGGTTAACAATGGCCTCCAAGGATTCCTGCACGAAGAACAAGCTCCTTTAGTTCTGGCTGGGGTTGAACGTATACAGTCCATGTATCGTGAGGTCAGCGACTACAGCAAAGTTTTAGAAACGGGCGTTGAGGGCAATCCTGACAATCTCAGCCATCAAGAACTACATGCCAAAGCCTGGCAGGTAGTTCAGCCCCACTTTGAGCAGTTCCAGTCCCAGGCACTAGCGTCTTTTAATGAGCTGTCAGGCACGGGGCAAGCCGTCACCCAGATGCAAGAAGTCATTCCAGCAGCTCACTACGGCCAGGTAGGTGCCCTTTTCGTCCAGGCTGGACATCAGCAATGGGGCGCTTTTGAGCCAAACTCCAATACGGTCACGCTGCTAGAGGAAAGAACTCCAGAAGCTACTGACCTAACTGATCTAGCGGCTGTTCGTACCTTTTTGCAGGGGGGTGAAGTCTACTTGATGACGGCTGACAAGATGCCAGCTAAAAGCCCGCTAGCCGCTGTCCTGCGCTATCCCACCAACGTAGGGCAAACTGCGACCGTTAGTTCGTAGCCCCATCTCTAGCTAATCTCACTCTTTGGATGGAGATAAGTCCACTTTCAAACCTCCGCAAGTTCAGTCTTGTGGAGGTTTTAGCTAAGATTTTGTCTTTTTCGGTGGAAAACCGTATTAAATTGTCTTGGCAAAATGCGAAACGGTAACATACAATACAGAAAGACAAAGCAAATCGTTCATCTTTTGGCTTGAAGCTGTTTTAAGTCATTGCCAAGAGACGGAAGTAAGGGGTCGCTCCCTGAAGGAACGCGCCTCACATTGACACAGTGAGACAATACGTTGATATGGAGGCGAATCCATGAAATTAACTTACCGTGGCGTAACTTACGACTATACTCCGCCCGCGACTCCGGCTGAAACTGCTCCTGAGCGCGGCAAATATCGCGGCGTCGATATTCGATTCCGCAACCCGGCTAAAGCCGCTGTTCATCAGCCCACCTTAGACCTAGTCTATCGTGGCGTGGCTTACAAGACTGGTGAAGCCGCCGAGCAGCCTGAAGCGATGCCTGCGGCCCAGCCTGCGGCTTCTGCGACTGGTGCAGTCGGCGATCGCGCTCGTCTAGCCATGATGAACCATCACAGCAACGTCAAGCGTCGTCAGCAAACGATGCTGGGTCGCCTAGCCGCAGAAGTGGGCCTGCCAGAAACCGCATCTCGGTATTGGAATCATATCCAAGGCAAGGTCCATCCTAGCTTTTGGGCAACCTACGATCGCAGCCGCGCAACCATGAGCTAGCGTTCTTGTGGCTGATTAACGCAGCCTTTAGCGGCAGAGAAGACTTCTCTGCCGCTATTTTACGTGGTGCCAAAACGAAAATTTCTAGCCACTGTCCAACGCTTGCCGTCATGAATTAGCAAGGTAAGCTGGGATACCTTAAACGCAAACTCAGCTGACTTCGCTTCAAAGCGGGGCCAAGCTAGCCGAAAAGCCTTCGGCTTTAAATCGCGGAAGGCCACCGTTAGGTGAGGCCGGAAAGGACGATTCTGGGAACGGGTATCAACGATGTTGAGCTGCTTCTCTAAATACTGAGAGAGCTGAGTTTGTAAGGCCATAAGCTCATCTGTATGCTGCACGTCTATATAGATGACCCGTGGCGGAAAAGCGCCAAAGCCTGACAGCCTGATAGGCACAGAGGGTTGCTGAGCGGCAAATGTAGTCAGAACGGACTTTAGACAGTTCAGCTCAGCCATCGGCCATTCAAAAGGGGGCTGCAGCGTGATGTGGGGCGGCGATTTTTGAGCCGCGCGGCTCTGGTAGCGATCGCTAAAATGCTGCTTAATCTCGTTGGCATAGTCTCGTACTGCAGCGGGCGGCAGCAACGCAATAAAAAAGCGGCGAAGTTTTAGGTCGTTTTCCATACAACATACAATGGGCTTGATAGACTGAGTTGCTGCTTCTAAAAGCCTAGTCTATTACTCTGTTTCGGATAAGTCAGATTCTCCATGCCTTGGTTTGCCAAAATAGAAAAAGGCATTGTCGATAAAGCCACCTTTGATCGACACGTGCCTGCCCATGTTGAGTATGTTCGCAAGCTAATTAGTCAGGGGCACGAAGCTCGCAGCGGCTACTGGGCTGAACGGGGCGGTGGCATGTTGCTGTTTCAGGCGGACTCTTTAGAGCAGGCAAAAGCGATTGTGCAGCGCGATCCGCTGATTGCTAATGGCTGCGTTGAGTATGAACTGCATCAGTGGTGTGTGGTGGTTGAGTAAGTGATGAGGAGCAGATGATATGGCAAAAGATTCTAGTGGCGGCTACAAGGTCATCACCGACAACCGACAGGCCCGCTATCTCTACGAAATTTTAGAAACTTATGAAGCCGGAATTCAGCTAGTGGGCACTGAAGTCAAGTCGATTCGGGCCGGCAAGGTCAATTTGCGAGATGGGTACGGCCTAATTCGTAATGAGGAAGCTTGGTTGCTCAATGTGCATGTCTCGCCCCACTCTATGACCACCCAGACTTACAACCACGATCCCAGACGCAGTCGCAAACTGCTGCTGCACAAGCAAGAAATTCGCAAGCTGATTGGTCAAACAGAGCAGAAAGGGCTGACCCTGGTACCGA